>DASYDW010000061.1 GCA_036499395.1 Pirellulales bacterium | reverse complement strand
CACCTCGCGCGCCCCAAGCGTCGCTCGAATGGTCAGTACGGCTGTCCTATCTCGCTAATGATGACAGAAACGCGGCGTCGATACAAGCGGTCGCGCAGCGCCGCAGCAATTCTAGAAGTAGGAACCTTCTCGACGTTCACGGGCTGTCTCCGGCTTTTATGAGGTCCGGTGGGATCGAGAAGGTGGCGAGGGATTGGAGGAAAACCAGCCAGGAGGGAAAGATTACGTAGGCGCTCAACATGAGGATGTGGGCGAAGAAGCTGGTTCGCTTGACCGCCGCTTCGCGAGCGGCCTGCCAGGGTGGTTCGAGCAGTTCGAGCACGGTGTGCCAGGCGAAGGCGAGCAGATTGAGGGCCGCCAGCGTCATCGCGAGAAACCTCTGGCCATGGCCGAAATTGTGTTCGAGTTCGTAGCCGTGGTTTTTCAACACGTTGAAGCTCTCGTTTTCGATCTTCCATCGCGCCCGACCGCAGGCGACGATCTCGGCTACATTGTCCTTGGAGACGGGAAGGCTGGTCACCCAGGCCATGGAATATTTGACCTTGCCCTTGGCGTCGACAATCTCGAAGCCAATCCAGTTGACCAGGATCGCGTCCTTGCCGTCGCGCAGCGGTACCGCCTCGATCCAGCGATAACGGAGCGTCTCTTTCGTATTGCGGCGGCGGACTTTCTCCTCGTGGCGACGGAACTCGGCCCCGTCGATGAAGTCGTACAGCGTCTTGTGGGAAGTCGGCTTGCAAGTGAAGATGAAATCGTCGCCGGCATCCGTGATCATCTTGGCGACGGGATGGCAGGCGAACAGATCGTCGCCGAGGAACACGGGGCGCAACGGCGCCAGCCGCGCGCCGTGCTTGGCGAACCAGCGCCTGACAGCGTTGCGTTCGCAGTCCTGCTTTTCGGCGCCATCCTGGGGCGCGATGAATTCCGGCGCCAACGGCACGACCTTGGAGTGGCCGGGCGTCACGACCGTCGCCGACAGCATAGAATGATAGCTCTCGGTCTTGCCGTTGGCGCGCTTGCGCGTCAGGCAGTGCGGGCAGCCGAGTTTCTGCGAGCAGAAGAACTCGGTTCCGTCCAAGGCGATCAGGGTCCTTCCGCCCAGCCGGCCGAAGGCTTGCCGCATCGGCGGCTCGCTCAACAGCGCCTCCATACGTTCGAAACAGGGCTGCAGGAGCGCGGGGTCCGCCTCGTCCAGAAAGTCGCGGATGTAATTGTCGGAGGGAATTCGGCCGATGCCGAACAACGTCCGGCAATTGGAGCGGCCGTGGCCTTTCTCCATCGTGCGCTGGTAGGCCAGAAACGACGCGCTCTGCATGAAGAACATCGCAAACGCCGACAGACCGAAATCCGCGACCGCAATGTTGCCGCCTCGCCCCTTGCGCGGGTCGGAAAAAGTCGCACAAACCGCCTGCAATTCAGATAAAAGGGAGGGCAAGAGCTGCATCCCAACCCTGAATCAGACTTTGGCTGATTCGCGAATCCCAAAAATTTCAATATTTCGTACTTTTAGAATTGCTGCTCGGCGCTAACCCGCTTATCGTCGGCAAGGACATTCGATTGAATACGCGTAAGACCTTGTTGGACGCGTTTCACTTCCTTGGGCTTGATC
>DASYDW010000060.1 GCA_036499395.1 Pirellulales bacterium | reverse complement strand
CCCGACTTAAGATTTTTTCTCGACCACTGCTCGAAGCGTTGAATCAGCGGATCGGCCTGCGCGAGGTGATTCGGAATGATGTAGCCCGCTTGCGACGAACGTATATCGGCAAGCAGGTAGCGTGAAACGAGCGTTGCCAATTCAGGGCTTACCGATCGGATCAGCCATAGCGCGAGATCGAGGTGTCCCAACGCCGCGCCGGCCGTCACGCCGATATCCGTGGGGACGAGCATGCGGGACTCGTCGAGCCGGACGTTCGGATAGCGCTGCCGGAAGAACGGCGCGAGCGCCCAGTTGGTTGTGGACTCACGAAAATCGAGTAGCCCCGCCTCCGCAAGAAAGAAGGTCCCGACGCAGGAAGCCGCGACGCGCGCGCCCGCGGACTGCCACTCCACCAGATGCGATAACGCGCGAACCGCTTCGGGTCCCTCGAGAGCGGCAACCAGTTCTTCCGGCGCCTTGGGTGTCAACGCCGGAACGATCACCCACTCCGGTTTCAGGTCGGGAACGATAGGCCGCACGGGTACCACCATGCCTTGATGTGAGAGCACCCGCTTTCGAACCCCCACAACCGAGACGTCGAAGTGCGGTGTTCCTCCCATCAGTCGAGCCGACAATTTGTTTGCGGCGCCGAAGGCGTCGAGCGTGACGGAGAGTCCGGTATCGAACAGTCCGTTGAGGGCGAGTACAAAAATGTGCATGGCGTAAATGCCTCCAAAGTTGTCGTTTGTGAATGTAGCAGTTGTGTGGACCCGTGACTACACTCAAGCCCTTACATATCGCAACGGACGCTCATTGCAGCGTCTTTGATGAAGGCCCGACGCCAACAGGATTTCAAAATGGATCGACGATTACTGGTTTTAGCTCTCGGCATGTTCGCGCTGGGCACCGACAGTTTTGTGGTGGCGGGCGTCTTGCCCGAGATTGCGCGCAGCTTCGATGTGAGCATCGGAGCCGCGGGGCAGATGACGACGGTCTACTCCGTCACGTACGCAATACTGTCGCCCGTCCTTGCGACGCTGGCCGCCAGTGTTCCTCGCAAACGTCTTTTGCTGGCGGGACTCGCGCTCTTCGTGATTGCGAACCTCGGCACGGCGTTCGCGCCGACTTTCGGCATCGCGCTGGCGACACGCGCGATCGCGGGCCTCAGTGCAGCGATGTTCTCGCCGACGGCAATGGGTGCGGCGCCGATGATCGTGCCACCGGAGCGCAGGGGATTTGCGCTCGCTGTGGTGTTGACCGGCTTGACCGTTTCCACGGCCACCGGCTCGCCCATCGGCACGATCATCGGCGGTCTGGGTAACTGGCACTGGACGATGATCTACGTCGCCGCTCTCGCTGCGTTGTCCGGCATTGGCGTCGCGGTACTGCTCTCCGAAATACCGAAGCTGCCGCCCATTTCGCTCGCAAAGCGGCTGGCGCCTCTCGCGGATGCGCGCGTCGGACTCACGCTGGCATCGACTCTGTTGTTCTTCACTGGAGTCCTTACGGTCTACACGTATTTCGCCGTGGTATTCGATCGAGCCATCGGCGGTAGCCCAGCCGTGCTGAGCGCGGTGCTGGTTATCTGGGGGCTGTCGGGTGTCGTGTCCAACATCATCGTCGGCCGGTTGATCGACCGGGTCGGCACGCGCAGGGTGCTCATTGCGTTGCTCGCCATCGTGCTGGTGGACTTCTTCCTCGTGCGATGGGCGGGCGCCAGTTTGTGGACGGCGGTTCCCGTGATCATTCTGTGGGGCGGTTGCGGCTGGGCCATTCTCGTGCCGCAGCAGCATCGGATCATTACGATCGCTCCTGCAGTGGCGCCCATCCTTCTGGGCTTGAACAATTCGGCGACTTTCCTGGGCGCGACGGCCGCGGGCATCATCGGC
>DASYDW010000059.1 GCA_036499395.1 Pirellulales bacterium | reverse complement strand
CGTAGGATCGTCACCAAACGTCGCGGAGCTCACCTGTCGTAGTCGCGGAGAGAAATACGTATAGCCGACTAGCGCGACTGCCACGAGAATCGTGGCACCGAACATTGCTCGCAGCCCGAATTGAAACCAGTGTCGGCGGGTAGTCGGAGCAGTGTCAGCCATAGCCATTCAGCCTATCGACTCTAAGTGGGGCGTGTCAAAAGAGCCGAATGAGGGGTAGTGATAGACTTTGAATCTGAGAATTTTCCCAAGCGGATAGGCTTCCGGGTAGAATTTGGGACATGCGACAACCGCTGGACAAGCGATATCTTAACGCCGCGATCGTCCTGGCAATGATCTCGATTGGGATCTCGTTTGTGTGGACTCCAGTTGTGGGCAGATTCCTTGAGCCGGAAACGACGCGGACAGCTGCAATGGCGTTCATATTACTTTGGTCGGCACTAATTGCTGGAGTGGTCTTGGCCGGCAAGAGATCGGCAATGAAGTCTGGCGATAACGAAGGGCCGCCCCGATGACCCGCGATCACCAGCACGGGGCGTTTGGTAGAGTTGGGCCATGAACGCCGGCATCTCTCGATTCACTATTGGGAAGCTCCTATTCTCAGTCATTTGGTATGCCCTCGCCTTTGCCGTGTTGGCTTGGGGGATGAGAGGAGCAGAGAGTGCCGTGCGCGATCCAGAAGGCTTAGGGCGTCTTGCGCCTATGATCGCTGTTCTGGTCTCGGGACCGCTCCTGGGCGCTGGAGCCGGAACTATTCTCGGTAGCGCCGGCTGGGGCTGGGCGGTAGGTTGCCTCTTAGGAATTGCCGGAGCGTTCGTAGCATTGATTGCTATAGTCATTGCATGACCCACGACCACGCCACCATCCCGGATGCGGAATAGTCGGTCATGGAACAATCGACGGCTGACGGATCGATGGCAAGGCCGCGACCTGCCGCACTATGGGTTGTCAGCACTCTGCTCGTGCTTATCTGTGGCACGCTATTCATAACGGCGATCCGCTATGCACGCGAGGCGGCGCGTAATGCGCGGTGCAGGGGCAAACTCAAACAATTGGGGTTTGCGCTTGAGAACTATTATCAGCTGAATGGCACTTACCCTCCGGCATATGTTGTCGATGCGGAAGGTCGACCGATGCATAGCTGGCGTGCTTTGTTGCTCTCTTCGATGGGTGAGCTTACTGACTACGACTTCACGGAACCCTGGAATAGTCCGAAGAATCTTCGCTCCGCGGATCGGCACCCCGAACTGGCGATGTGGTTTCACTGTCCGAGCGATGATTCGACGCATCCGGAGTGGACAAGCTATATCGCCGTGACCGGAGCGGAAACGCTATGGCCTGGCCATCAGGTTGTGATGCTGGATAACGCGGCCAAGGAGTGCGGAACGATCCTGCTCATTGAACTGCACGAATCCGGCATCAATTGGCTGGAGCCTCGTGACGTCAAGATCGGGGAGGTCGAATCGTGGGATTACCGCGAGAAGTTGAACCATCCTGAAGGCTTTCACTTCGTCACGTCTCTTGACGACGTCGGGACGCTCTGGCTCGCCCCCACAGAGATGGAGATTCTCAAAAAAATGGCAATTCGGCACGGCGGAAGTGTTGAGCCGCAGCCGTGAACTTGGCGGTGCCGCTCAGCGATAGAGCTGCCACATCCATTCAGCCTATCGACCGGCCTTAGGGCGTGTCAAAAGAGCAGAAGAACCGCCGGGGCGTTTCGCCGCCTTGTGAGGTAAAATGCCACCATGAGCGCCGGCCCTTTCCAGTATACTCTTCGCCGATTGTTCTTGTGAACAGCTGGGATCGCCATGCTGCTCGGGATATATGGCGGCGTCCATTCGGCGATCAGAAGCGCGAATTCTCTCGAAGAGAGGAACACGTACGGAGGGCAGCAGAATACGCGGAATGAGGCTGAATCGCTGCCAGACTATGCTCTCACCAAATACCAGACGACGAATTCCTCCCGTGACCATCGGCTGTGGGCATGGAAATTGATTGATCACTCGCTGCTGGGAACACCTACGACCGCGGTGATCTAGAAAGACGCTTTCCTTCACTCGTGCTCATCTTGTCTGGATGTGGCTGAATGCCGACGCGAGGCAGATCCAGGCGATCTGCGTCCCAGCAGGTGCCAGCCGTTACACGCTCCGTAACCAGTCCCCGATGATGAAACGAGCACGCATAGCACAACTCCTGGAGTTGCTCGGGCGACACCACGAATCGCGTTCCGTGCAATCGCTGCGCGAGACCTGCTGCGCGCTCGCCGTGCTCGGGGTCGTGATTTTCGTTCTGCCTCGCGGCATCATGAAACACAGCGAATAACCGCACGACAACGACATCGGCGCCAGTTGCTGCCGCAAGCTTTAGACCGTTGGCCTCGACGTTTCGCCAATGATTCGGCCCGTGCAGTGACCAATCCCCTAGCGCGAATACGCCGACAAGTTCGCGCCAAATCGCATCGAAGTCAATGCTCATGCGCCGACCTCATTGGTGGCCCGTACGGTGGAACGGAAGCAAGCTGTTTGTGCGTGCGATTGCCTAGAGCGCCACCAGAACCTCGAGCATCGCCGCCATCCTAACTGATACCACCGCCGGCGGGTCTTGGGAGCTTGGGGCACGGACGCTATTGTACCGCGTCACACAGGGACGCTGGTCGCCTCGTAGGTAGCGTTTCAAGGGTATGATGCTCGCTGGCGTTTTGAGCGAAGGGTTATTACTCCCAACGATGCGATGCAACCAAGAATCAAACCCAGAAGCGCAGCGGGCGCTCGCAGGCGAGGATTGATCGCATAGTCGACCTTCCGACCATCGCCATGCCGATCGAGCCGAAAGACTACGCCAGGAATTGCGTTTCGCTGAAGCTCGTCGATGGCCATGAGGACCGAATCGGGAAATACGCCTAAGTTGACTAGCGGCCTGGTTGGCGGAAAGTATCGGACAAGGTAGGGCCGCTGTAGCATCGCCCATACCACGGCGACGACCGCCACCACGAACAACGGTCCCCACTCCAAACTGATACCACGGCCGGGGGGTCTAGGGAGCTTGGGGCATGACTTAAATTGTACGGCGCTGTCACGGTGGCGAGCATCACCGCGACATCAATCTCTCACGATGCGGTAATCGATTACTCGTCCGTCCGACCCAAGGCGTATGACCAGCCATTCTGAGTCAATGCTCATATAGCGTCGTTCCATGCCAAGCCGATAAACTATATCCCAGTCACGAAAGTACTCGGGCGGTGGTGGTTCTCCCAGCATCTCGACCACGGCAGATCGGCTCATGCCATGTAGCGTGCCTCTGGCGATCAGTCCGTCTGCCATCTTGAGGCGCACGCCTCGCTCGACCATTATCGGATCGCGCCACGATTCGCTGTTGAATGCCTCGGACCGTTCCTGGTAGACGTGCCACGCGAGTGCGGCCAAGCAAACGCCGGCTATCAAGAGCATCGTTCCCAGCGAGAACTGATACCAGCGGCGGCGGGTCTTGGGAGCGTGGGGCATGGACGAGTAATGTTTTCCTTATTGAACGTGCCGAACCGTCGAAGTCGCGACAGTCGATTTTCAATCGACACGAGGCCGGTAGGCCTCTCGCTCCAAGCAAGCCCAAATCGTCAGGTTGATACCGACCTTCAGTACGGCATGCATCAGCGGCGAGGAAATATCCATTATTGAACCCAACGAGTTTGGATAGACTGTCTCCCGAAGCCCGAGGTAGAAGCCCTGGTTAAGAGTCTTGAGTTCTTTCAGGTGGACTTCGTTGGCTTCGAGGTAAGCGGCGGCAATTGCCTGCTGCTCTTCAAAATCAATTTCGCTGTCACGACCTAGATAAATCTCGAACCCATTCGTCTCAAGCGATGTTTCGCCGTTACGATGTAGATCACCAGCGTGCCAGACGATGTCACTCCTCAACGGATGCCTTTTGAGGTATCCGTCAACGTCAAAGCGAGGTCCGTGTGCAACGATCGAGAAGTAGTTCCGTGGTGGTGGATTCACGATTTCACCTCCTCGTTGAGCGGCAACTACGATGCTGGAGCCATGTTTGCTTCGGTTAACAAAGCTCTGAACTGATACCACCGTCGGCGGGTCTTGGGAGCTTGGGGCATCGGATGCACTTAGGTACGTTTCGCCAGAATTGCGCGAACGATCCGTGTCGATTGCAGCACCAAATTGACAAGTCCGCTAATGCAGAAAGAGAGGCACGCAATTCCGCCAAGGCAGACGATAGCAAGGCCGAATGGCAACGTGATGAACAGCCACGCTGCAACTCCAAAGGTAGTCACGAAGAACATTCTCACGCCGATTTGGGCAACGCGACTTTGGCGGACTAGCAGAGCGCTCGATCCGCGCTCCGGGCCAAAGGCAGGCGACGCTACTAAAAGCCCAAAAGTGAGAGCCAACACAAGCACCAGTGATGCGTGCCCAATGAGCGACCCGAGGAGCGCAACGCCGAACGCGGCGAGCGCAAACCGTGGAATTGGTGTCAGCAAGGCCGGAGGAATCTCGGCGTCGAGGTGCGGCGTGCGCCCGAGGGCGGAGAGTTTTGTCGGAGACATAGTTTGAATCCTCGTCAGTCACCGGCGAGCCGTTACGGTAGACCAGCCCGCCCGTTCAAATTGTAACAGCCATCCCCTAGCCCGAACTGATACCGTCGGCGGCCGGTCTGGGGAGCTGGGGGCATGAAAGATCCCTGTAGCAATACGTGCGTCAAGTGCAAGGAGTGCAAGGAAGTGCTGCATTTTTGCTGCACTTTTCCGTTTCACGAATAGTCTTTGCAATCGCTCATTTTGCACCATTACTCGCTTGATCCGATGTCGCCGCCGCAATATCGAAACCAAGGACCCTCGCACTAAACGCTCGTTGGTTTAACACGAGTTCGTCGAGTGCCTCCTGCACATCGACTATTTCGATTGCCTCGTCGTCTCTTCGAGCCAGGTGCAACTGTACCGCGCGGCGCATCAGCTCTTTCATAAAGGCCGCACTTGCGCCTTCGGTGGCAGCGACGGCATATTCAATGACCGTTGGGTCCACCTTGACGCCTCCGGCATAATGGCGAGCAAGTAACGCCCGTTCGGGGTTGCCCGGCGCGGAAAACTCGATGGCTTGGTCGATTCGTCCCGGTCGGTTGGCTAGTGCTTCTTCGAGCAACTCGGGTCTGTTTGTAGTCAACAAGAAAATAACCTCGGCTTCGGGTGCCAAGCCGTCCATCTCGTTCAATAACTGATTCAGGAGCGGTTCCTCGCACGACGTGCCGCTCTGAACGCGCTCCTTCGCAACCAGGTCAATGTCTTCGATTACCACAAGCGACGGTTGCAGAAGACGCGCGAGCGCCATGTACTCTCTCAATTGCGCAATTTGCGCACCAGTGATAAGCAACGTGGTATGGCCCTCAAGTGCGCCGATTACATAGCGAATCGTAAACGTCTTGCCATTGCCCGGAGGCCCGTAGAGCAACAGTCCTTTCCTGATAGACTGACCTAGCCCACGAAGCCGGCTTCGGTGCACTACAAACTGAAGTACGTTGCGCTCCACTAAGTCCAGCGTTTCCTCTTTCAGGATTACGTCCTCACGTGTCACCGGCGCTATCTGATGCACTTTGATCCCAGTTCCCTCGCCGCTGTAGCTATCAGACGTGTCGAGTGAGAGCACCTTGCCACGATACGATACTGCCTCTTTAACTGCCTTTTCCAAACGCGCAAAGAATTCTTGCGTGATCCGACGGCCATGATCGTCATTTGTGGCAGCGACGTTGACCTTTATTTGCGGCGGCTGATTGAACCCGGACACCTTGCTGAGAAGAACTGCCAGCCTCACGTCTCCCTCACAAGCGATCCACAGCGCGTTTCTCGGACAGTGAACCAATATATCGCCGCCGATGTTGACCTCCTCGTGCTGAAGAGGAACTTCCCAGCCCGTAGCGTCGGACGTCAATAGATATGACAGATCAATGCCGAACATATCTTGCTCGACACGTACGCCACAAAGATGTAGCACCTTGGCCCGACCACCGAAGTAATCGTCGAGCGCCCGTTGCAGATCGGCACGAATTCGAGCGGGGAATTGTCTTTCCGTGACAGTAAGGCAGGCTAACTGAACTGGCTGAAACGCCTTGCTCAAACGTCGATAAATTGCCGAAGCGCGAGCGCGTTGCACGCGAGCGGAAATGAATCCGCCTGCCATCAGGCCCACGAGCAAGCTGGCGACGCACGATGCCGCTATTTCCCACGGACTCATATCCCGGTATCCATCAGAAGCTCTGCGAATGTAAATGCATGTGATCGGTGCTAGGGAACCGAACCAGCATTGACCGAGGCGGCATCATCCTACTTTAGACGATTATCGGTCACATTGCCGCAATCCGAACCGGAACCAGCGGCGGGTGTGCTTGGGGGCGCGGGGCATGGAAGCTCTTCCCGCAGTTGTTGTTCAGCTTACGACACATCTCCACGTGGCAGACTCTTCATCATTGCGGCCATCGCAAGAAACTGCCTCTGGAATTCGGCGACTTCAGCTTGTTCGATGCCGGAACCGCGAGCAATTCGGCCGAGCCGTCCTGGATCGTTAATCTTCAACGATCGGCGACGCTCATCAGGCGTCATAGCGTCGATGACGCCAATCAAACGCCGCAGGTCGCGTTCAAAGTCCTTGGCACCTGGACCAGGGATCAGGCTCCTGTTGTGCGCATCAAGCCGACCGAGGCGGCTTAGGTGATTGCGAAAGTCGGTAAGAGTGAAGTCAGCCGACCGGTCGTCTCTTGGCCTATCGTTCATGGCGTCATCCTTGGTATGCACCGCTCCGAACTGGAACCAGCGGCGGCGGGGCTTGGGAGCTGGAGGCATGGACGTTTATTGTGGCAGAATGACCTACGATTCCCGAGACACTGACCAGCGATTGAAGCTTCGTTGTTGGGCGAGTTGCCGGTACTTATTTGGTGACGGATAAACTCCCTTAGGTACATTGCTCTTACCGACCGACGCGTTGAAAGTGGTGTATCCGTGGTCTGCAATGCGACTGAGAACGTCTTCATGCACGTACCCATCGACGAAAATCCACAATAGCGAGGCCTTGCTTCGCGGCCGTACGTGCCCGTCCATGTCACCCGATACCCAAAGATGCGTTGACGGACTTCCGGTCAGTAATTCGCCAGAGAAGCTGCCTTCCACCCACAGTTTTAACGAGTCTTTAGACGAAACGTTGCCACGGACGTCGCCATTGACGAAGACGTGGCAGATTCCGGTTGAGGTAATACGAGCGTTTGGAGCAACATGTCCGGAAATGATAACTTCGGAAATTCCGCCGAGGTCGAGCTGAGCTTCAAGATCACCAGACACAACAATCGTTCCGCCATCAGGTGCGGAAACGCAATGGTTGCAGGCACCTTCGATAATGATACCGTCGTCAGAGCCGATCAGAATATCTGACGGCATTTCGCTAATAGCCTTCCAGCGTATTCCTCTTTCGTCAGGATCTTGCCAGTGTCCGAGCGAACGCGAAAATGCCATTTCAGTGAGCACATCGGCTCTTGCTACCCGAACGATGAGGTCGGTGTCAGCTTGCATCAGAGAATCCCTCATAGGCGTCAGCCGACTACGTCAACACCACGAACGGCGTCCACCCAAAAACTGGAACCACCGTCGGCTGTGCTTGGGAGCTGGGGGCATGACGTACTCGACTGTTGAGTCAGCTTGCTCATGGTGCCCACTCGACTTGCTCTGTTGCGACAAGTTCAACCATTCCACAGGCCGGACAGCGATGGCCGCGCAACAGATATGCTTCATTCTGTGGGCGCGCTTCCAACCCTTGCTGCAACGCCCTGAGAGGATTAACGGACGTTGGTTCGCCGGTTTCCACGAATACCAGTCTTGGCTTCGTCGGTGTTGGAGCGATCAACCCTACGGCCGTGGCGAACCCTTCATGCATTTTGCCTCCACAACGCAAGCAAAGGCGCGTTTGGTTGCATCATTCATGGTCTTTCGTCCTCTAAGCGGCGGGTGGGCTTGGGGGCATGGACGCCATTCTACCTATCGACTGTGGGCGCTTGGTGCCAAAAATTCGATTCGGGAGCAGTCTTAGAGTTTGAATCTGGGAAATTTTGAAGTTGGCACGGTAGAATCAGGGCATGCTCAGCCATCTCACAAAGCGACAAGCGTTCCTGATGTGGATTGTCTTAATTCTCCTTCTTGGACTGTGGGTGTTCGCCAACCTTGAGCGGGGCCTGTGGGCTGTCCTAGCCGGTCTTGGCGCTATCGCACTCCCCATCACCCTCCACTGGATTGATCGTCGTTTGTTTGAATGACCCGCGACCACCAACATAAGCCCCGCCCCGAACGTCGATGCCGCGCGAATCGTGGCCGGCCCATGGACAGCGAATCGCTTCGCAGGCTATCGAACCAGCGGCGGGTGTGCTTGGGGTTTGCAGGCATGGACGATTATAAAATCTCCAGCGTTCACCGACGTGATAACCGAGCGCGTTCTTGCAGTGAAAGCGTGTATGTCGGCTTTGTAATCGGTTCACAGGCCAACTTCAGCGTGAAGCCGACCGCGCCGAACGAAAGATCACCCGACTGGGGCCAATTGCCAAAGATTGTCCATCGGTAATACGTGCGATCGAGGTACACCTTTTGGTCTCGCACTGGCTCGCGCTCGATTCGGTCCACCGAAAATGCGTGGATCGCCGTCTGGAAACCCGAATCACCGAAGTCAAGCGTCATCTTCAGGTCGGTTACTCCTTGGAATGAGAGCGTGGCTGGGGCCATAGCATATTGCACAGTGCCGTCAGTACCGTAGAAACCATCTGCGATGAAATCCAAGTCCAGCAGGAGATCGGCTGTCCAATCTTCTTCGGCGGAATCGCCGACTCGAAGCTCAAACCGCCAAACACTGCAATCATGCCACGACAGTTCGTCGAAATCGGCATCGTCGTAGATCGTGCGCATAATGCGTTCCTAAACGGCATTCAGCAAGAACCAGCGGCGAGTGTGCTTGGGGGCTGGGGGCATGGACTCTATTCCGCAGGTCGCTTACGTTCCGCGCCGTTAGTCTAATCGGGGTCGGCGTTGCGGTGCTGGGGCGAGAGTTTCTTACGCCACGCCTTCAAGGTCAGCAGCGCGCCACAGGCAATGGCACCATAAGCGAGTGCGTCAGGATGAAACCTAAGTGCGATTAGATATAGCTGAGTTCCGAAGCCAGCAGATAATACAAAGTGTCCTTTTTGACTGTAACCATCATCTGTATCTCGATAGCAGCCAAAATCAACCTTGAATTCAACACCCGACGACTCGCACGGGTCGCCCTCACCAAAGACGAAGCACTCGATCGACGGCCGCGCCGCCATCCACATTGCCACTATACCCATCAGCACTAGCAATTTGCCAAGGCTGAACTGATACCAGCGGGGCGGGTCATCGGTTGGGTGGCTTTGGCGAAACAGACGCCATAGGCGAGAGGCCTCAGGCCAGAACACAGCCGCTGCGACGACGAAAAGAAAGAATAAGCCACAAACTACCAAGCCTGCCGACAACGCAGAATGATCCAGTGTGCGGTAGGAGACAATCGCGCCGTCGGCCAAAGCTAAGCCTAAAGCGGCGTATGCGATGGCTCGATTCCACCGCCGGCGGGTCGTGGGAGCTTGGAGCATGGAGGCTACCTGATGCACAACCTAGGTAGCAATGACGAGCGAAGCAGCCACATTGATTAGCTGTTCGCGATCCAAGTCGGATACCATCATCACGTGCGTCCCTTGTTGCTCCAAGGCGAGCATTCGCTTACCGGTCCCTACGCCTGGGTCGGAAAGTGACATCCGTTTGCCGTCGCGCTCTACTTGCTCCCATTCCATGTCCGCCGTGTCGGGGTCGGCTGTGCCACCTTCGTTGATCCATAACGAGAAACCGCCCTTATACATTAAGGCGAGATGGGGCCGTGGTGATCGCGATCGGGGAGGGTGATACATGACCTCGCAATAGCAGTGGTCCGGGTCGGGTAGCCGCGTCGGAATTAAGACCTTAAAGGGCATACGAGCGACTGCCGCCGTCAGTGTTAATCGCTCGACGATGGGAGTGGCGGGACTCACTTGTTCCGCTGGCGTGGGTGAGTACGTGAACAGTGCGTCGTCAAGCGGCTCGTCAAACACTACATGAGTGACCTCGTTTACCTCGAACACCGCATCGTTGTATCGACCGGCAATGTACAGCAGGACGCCAAACCTGGGGTCGGCGTAGAACTCGTATTCGTCCGCGCCGTAGGGCAGCCAATGCGGCCAAAGTCGCCCCTCAGCGCGCGGGACAGCGCGCAAACGTATGCAACTTCGCCCAGCAATCTCAACCTCGCCCGCGGACTGTAGCGCGAGGCCCACGAAGAATTCCCGCAATGATGCCTGGTCGAAATGCCGGGCAATATCCGTATCTTGCTTTGGCGACGCTTGGCTTGTTTCCACGTGTCCCTGTGGGTCTCGGTTCCATTTATGCTTGCCATTCACAACGATGAGTGATTCTTTCGACTGGCCCCGAGCGTGTTCGTGTTTTTCGATCCGGTACCGATCGGGCAGACTTATGCACGCGGAAATGTTCGTCTCATCGACCGCCAGTGCCTCGCTGGAAGGGCTGACTCTCTTGCGACCAATCACCGTCTTGGCAGCACCGGCATTGTTGGCAAGGCCCGAGTTGCACCACTGGTGAATGGTTGCCCGAACAGTCGCGAACCTAGGCGCAGGGCCATAAACGACTTCGAGAAAGTCTCCCAGTTGGCTCATGGCTGGACACCTTTCGATACGAGTTCGTCTCGCAGAAGCGATTGGACCATGAGCACCATTCTACCAAGTCGATGCTAGGAGAACCTGGAGCCAGCGAACCATGAACCGTGACCTTTGATTGCTGATCGTGTGCGCCGTAGCCTACGTGATCGCGTATGGCTTGCCGCTCGTGCGGTGAACGAACGGCCCCAGTGATCCTCGTCGCGTGGGCTTATCTATTGGGCACGTCTGTCAAAAGTGTTCCATCAGCCGCGTAGACGAGCGCCTCCGTGAATAATGACTTCGCTTTGTCATGATCTTCGACGGTAGCCCCACGCGGGAGAATCAGAAACTCTGTGGCCTGGTCGCCAAGCCAATTGCGCCACATTGGAATCTTCGCGGATTCGGGTCGCACCCATATTGCTAAAGGGGCAACTAAACCGGGGTTCTCGCGGCTCTCGGCTTCGCACTGTGTATCCCGCCACAGCAAGAACTCCTGCCGCGCCCTAACTAACTTGAAATTCCACCCAAGCCATAAGGCAAACACCGTCGTCACCAAGAACAGAGTCCCCATCCCGAACTGGAACCAGCGGCGACTGTGCTTGGGGGCTGGGGGGCATTGCATCGAGCGCGTGATACGTAGCGATCATTTCGTACGGGCAATCCGTCTTTGTTGTAGCTCCTCAAGAAGAAAGCCGTTACTCCCTACGATCAAGTAGTGCGTGACGATGCTTTCAAGCCGATCATCCGCAGAAAGCACTCCTGCAACGAAGGGGTCGTACTCACCTAGAATTTCTGGCTGGAGCTTTTGTGCCTCAGCAAAATCTCGGCTCGCTCCGGCGTCATTTCCTAGATGCTTCCGTAATGCCGCGCGACAGACGAATGCCGAGCCACGGCTTGCAGTGCCTGCTCGTGATCGCTCCAACACTTTCGAGAAGTCATCCGCTGCGTGTCCAAAATCCTTCTTAAACGTGTGGATTCTTGCCCGATGGAGATAGGTATCAGCCGCAGGACGCAGCCGAACGGCCTCCGAAGCATCGGCTAATGCCGCGTCGAGCCCTCGAACCTTGTCGATTTGCTTTGGGTGCTCCCAGATAAGGAGAAGCGAACGGAATTTATAACGATCCGCATTCAGCGGATCATGCCGAACCGCTTCGTCAGCATCCATAAGGGCGAGACTGTATTGCTCCTCGTCAAGATGCGCTAATGCACGCAGGAAGATGATCTCGGCATCGCTCGGCGCTTCACGAACTGCCATATCTGCAAGCTCGATAGCGCGTCGCGAATTACCGAGATATCTCGCTGTGACAATCGGGCGCTCTAGCATGGATCTCTCGATGTCGCCCCACACACGTTCGATATCCACGAAATCAGAATGCCACACATCGGCTTTCGGCGGTAATGATTGGGCACTCGCAATTTCGGTGTGAGCTTCGACATCCTTGCCGAGATTCGACCAGCATAACGCTCGATGCAGGTACACTTTGACCGTGCGATGCTCATTGGCAATTGCGTTAAACGCAACGATCGCGCGCTGAAAATCGCCGCCATTCATGAACGCGACAGGCTTGGAGATTTCAACAGCTGTTGGCTCCTCGGACCTTGCGACCGTCCATCCAAATAAAAGAAATGCCCCAATGAACGAAAGGTAACGGAGCATGGCTTGCCTCTCCCATCATGGTTGTAGCTGCGATGGACGCAAACAAATAAACGCACCTCCAAACGACCAATCGGGAGGCAGCGGCCGGTGAGCCTGAAGTCTTGCGGCATGAACGAATTATAGCTGCGTGACTTCTTAAATTCACCGATTCCGCAAATCAGGCCGAGTGGCGCGGACTACGAAGGCGATGCCAATGACTGTCGACGCAACGACGACACGATTCACCAGCTCGTTGGCCGTTGGGCGCCTGAAGCCCGGAAACGGCTGCAAAAGAGGATATCGGTCAATCACCGGACACCCAGAACAAACGCCGAAGACAATTGCAATCACCGTCACCGTGGCCAACATCCTTCCCAACGAGAACTGAAGCCAACGGCGGTATGCTTGGGGACTTGGGGACATAGAAGCTCTTCCCGCAGTTGTGGTTCAGCAGCTTACGACACATCTCCACGCGGCAGACTCTTCATCATTGCGGCCATCGCAAGAAACTGCGTTTGGAATTCGGCGACTTCAGCTTGTTCGATGCCGGCACCGCGAGCAATACGGCCGAGCCGTCCTGGATCGTTAATCTTCAGCGATCGGCGACGCTCATCAGGTGTCATAGCGTCGATAATGCCGATCAAGCGCGGCAGGCCGCGTTCAATGTCCTCAGCACGTAGACCAGGGATCAGAGGCCTGTTGTGTGCATCAAGCCGGCCGATCCGGCCTAGGTGGTTGCGAAAGTCTCTAAAAGTGAAGTCAGCCGACCAGTCGCCTTTTGGCATATCGCTCATGTCATCATCGTTCTAGGAACCGCTCCAAATCGGAACCAGCGGCGGGTGTGCTTGGGGGCTGGGAGCATGGTTTCATTCTAAGCCCCCTATGCTCGGATGGATAACTGTCATACTCCGAAGCAAAAGGGACGCGGATCGCGATCCTGGGCGCGTCAAAACGGCGGCATCAATAACACGCCATAAAGTCTGCCTCTGGAAATTGAGCAACCCTTTCGAGATCCACTTCGGTAAGGGGCCTTCTAAATACCATGACCCCGAGACGTTCGTCGCCTAACATGCGCCTGATCCAAGGCGGCCGCCGCGCGTCCGAGCCCTTCTGCACGACGTGAGGGAAGCCGGGGACACTCAGTCCCTGGTAACGGATTTCAAACGCTCCGCTTGCCTCCATCTCAGCAAGCGCATTTTTGCGACTGCGAACTACATTGAGTTCCCACCCCAGCCATACGCCTAAGACCGTCACCACGACGAACATCGTCCCCAACGAGAACTGCAACCAGCGACGGGTGTGCTTGGGGGCTGGGGGCATATCACTTCGTTTCTGATACCATCCGAGTTTTTAGCGTGCCGTCCCGCAACGACTGATTCACATCGCGCGTGATGCGTGCGGTAAGCTGATCTACTTCCTCGCTTACCAAGCCGAATTTATTCTCCCTTAGCCCGTTCTTGGGGAACTCATGGGCGGGAATTGCCGCCTGCCGTACGACAAACTTATTCCTGGTCGTTTCGATCAGCAGCAGTCGCCCATGATCAAGGTCTACGTCGGTGCCATTGACTTTCAGTGTCTCCTTATCGCCGACTGCCTTTGCCTGGGTGTTCACAGTGATGGCATAGGAGATGGGAACGTCCTTATCGGCGATTTTGAAGGATTGTTTGACCTCGCCACGTTCGTCGCGCACATGGACAGAGTACGGGATTTCATCCGTGTCCTCAGAGTATTTGTGGTCTATGAGGCAAAAGTATGCAAAACGGGTGTCACGCGCCGTTTGGAGGCACGCATAGCTGATTCCTTGTGTGGCCCCCTCCGGGAACGCTGTCTCTGCGACAAGCAGAAGAAGTGTGCTACCGCCGCCGCCGCCACCGCGAGGAAAGGTGAAGGAACCGCTTGCCTCACCGCCGGAGGACGCCTTCTGACCACTCGCGCTGTTACAGTTCGCACCAATAGTGCTGTAGGCAATGATTGCAATCGATACGACGTATTTCAGCAGTCCCTGGAGAAGGCTCTGATGGTTTAAGGATTTCATCTCTGGGATGCTCCGCAATTGTCACCAATTGAAACCAGCGGCGGGTGTGCTTGGGGGCGCGGGGCATGGACGGCCTACTGTCTATTTTCCTTCATCGCTGACTCTTTTTGCCATTTGTCGTAAGCGCGCCTAGCCCAAGCATGAGGTGGCGTCTTACGCGCGACGGCTCGGTAATTGTAAAATCGCGTTGCTGGCCGATCGTTTTCCTCGTCTAGGTGTCTGCACTCAACCTTCCACCATGAGTAAGGCGCTACGTGGTGCAGTCGCATATAGCGTTCGGCGGCCTTCAGAGAGCTAGCGACATGGAATACGATCTCATCCATCCACGGATGCGCGCACGGCGGCATGCTGGTGGGGAAGAACTCACAATGGACTATTACCCACGCCGACACCTTGCGCTTCGTTGGGCTGCGCTTAGGATTAACCTTCTTCATCTTCGCACTTTGACCAACGGCGAGTATGCTTGGGGGCTGGGGGCATGGAACTGTTTCACCGTTTCACACACAGACGCCGGTCGCCTCGTAAGGGCAAGCAAAATGTATTTCGGCTCATCGACCAAGCTTCGCGCGAACTGCCGCGATGTCGTCCTCGGGCTGCCAGCCGACGTGCTCCAGTTCCTCCGCAGTCGCCTGAATGCCGATTGCGTCCAGTTCATCAATTGTTTGCGATCTTTTCATGATCTGTTCAACGCGTTGATTCGACTTCTCAACTACCCTTCTGTGCTCACGATCGATCCAAACGACTATGCCCAACATAATCGGCAAGATGGTCAGCCAATAGAGAAAATGCACCAGCGAGAATTGATACCGTCCTTTTGAGACCGGTGTTCTTGTTGGCCGAAGTCGTCGATCTACAATCGCAATGCCCTCAATGAAAGCAAGCATCGACACTAATGACCATGCCTTCTTTTGCGACCAACCAAGCGCGGAAAACTGGAGAGCCACCCCGAAAACGGAAACAATCAGACATGCCAAAAGCCATACCCAAAACGGTACGCGTCTCAGGAAGCCAAACTGCAACCATCGCCGGCGGGTCTTGGGGGCTTGGGACATGGAAGCTAGTTGCTCAACCGTCGTCACGATCACGGATTCGTTGCTCAAGCTCGGCGCGCCCCGCATAAAACGATTGCCAGTTGGGGGTCCGCGTTGCCTGTCTGTTCGCCAATTGATCGGCGAAGCCAAGCATGTCGAGTTGCTGGAGTTCCTGCGCCGTAGGTTCCCATTTAGACGTTCGCACGAGACCCCCTCAGGATCGCTTCGATCTCTGGCCAATCGAGTAGTGTGAGCTTGCCTCGTCCTACCTCCGCCAGAATGACGTCCCGGACATTTCGGATTGATTGATCCAACGAAGCTCGGGTCTCCGCCGGGTGCCCATCGAGCTTTATTTCCGCCAAGACCTCGCACACGCGCTTGTCGATCTGTTCTCGGTCGGTCATGAAATCGTCAGCCATAGTACAACCTCGTGCCTATCCCCGTGTCGTCCATCTACGGTGCCGGAAACATCGTCCTCAACGAAAACCGGAACCACCGCCAGCGGGTCTGGGGAGCTGAGAGCATGCCCCCAATCTTACCACCTCCGCAAAAGCCGATCACTATTGCAGCGTGCGGCCGGCTCAGACGTCCACGCCCTTTGCTCGCAGGCTAGCCAGCACCTTCGGCAGCCGACCAGTGGTTCTGATTTTCTCGGCGCGTTCAAGCTGTATCCGAATAGGTAGATGGTTCATTTGTCTAGGCCGTCCCAAATAGATTGCCAACGATCCCGTCCTCGACGGCAATGTGCAGATAAGCTGACGTAATGCTGACGTTCGAGTGTCCGACGGAATCGCGGACTTCAGCTAAGGTTCGACCGCCTGCCAGGGCATGGCTGATGAACGTATGCCGGCCATGGTGGATGGTTAGGGACGCTAGGCGATCGGTTCCCAACACTTTGCACGCGGTGCGGAAGCGTTTGCGGAGCGTGTGGCGCGAGAGTCGATGCATCGTACGTCCGGATCGCAGCGAAGCAATGAACGGCACGTGCAATTCCGTCGTTTTCGCGGTGCGTGTGGCGTGCCACGCGGCCAGATCCGCCAACGTCCCAGCGTCCCACCAGAGCGGCACGGTACGCGGATGCCCTCCTTTAGCCGCACCAGTTCGAATCCTGAGGTGTGGGCGCGGAAGCTGCAGTCGTACATCGCCGATTTGCAGGTTTGCGATCTCGCTGGCGCGCAAGCCGCAACAGGCCGCCAGGCGGAAGACGACCAAATTCAGCCGTGTGCTTCGTGAACGAGGCGCCTTGCGTGCCAGTTCCGCCAGTACCGTGCCGAGTTCGCGG
>DASYDW010000058.1 GCA_036499395.1 Pirellulales bacterium | reverse complement strand
CTCGTGTTGCTCCTCGACGATCCCTTCTTCCTTCATCAACCGCCCGACATACTGCTTCCAGTCTTCTCCCGTGTCACGGCGGAGAATGCTCTTCATCGCCGCATTCGCCTCCAGCGTCGTGCTGTCGACGCCGACCGTCTTGCCCGAGAGAAGTCGCTTCTCGTCGGCGATCTTTAAAACGAACTGAAAGACCTCGTCGAACATTTCCGGCGGCAAGCGTTTCCGCGTGGTCGACAACGTCGAATGATCGGGCGTTGATTCTTGTGGTGCGTAGTTTAGAAACTCACGCAAGCTCAGGCTGTCACCGCATCGCCAGGCAATGCCCCGCTGGGAATCAATGCCCTCGAAATAACCGACCAAGAGCATCCGAAAGAACGTCCCCGGCGGAATGGACTCGCGGCCCGGCTTGTCGGCCCCCTCGTAGTACGGCTCACAACGACCCTCAATCCAGCGGTCGAACTCAGCCTCGGCCAACAGTTCGTTGAGCTTTCGGTAAAACGGATGCCCGGCCGAGCGGGCCAACTCCGCCGTCGCCACGAACAGCGACTCCTGCCGCCGCTTCCGCCGTCCCATCGACATCCGGCCATCCTCCTCGCCGAACCCTGATCTTATGCCAACATGAGCATAGCGCGACGGACAAACAATCAACAGCCTGCTAGACGATCGCTCTGTCTTATGCTTTAGCACGGCTATTCTGCTCATGTCTGGTTGCACTCACATGCAACTACGGCGCAGTACCGCCCATCAAGCCACGACACTGACCGAGATTCAGTACCAGCAGGTACTGAATAATCTCGCCATGGCGTCTTGCGACCCCTATGCTCTGCCGTCTTTGATATCCATAAAGAACGGCACCACCCAAGCCGCAGATACAGGGACCGGAGGTGTGCTACCGGGGGCTGAGACAAATGTATTGGTGCAACCCCTCTTAACTGGGACGCGCACGATCGTCGAGCAGTGGAGTACCGCCTAACCTAAATCGTCCCGGCAAGCTCATTGGCCTGCGCAAGATCGTAGGCCAACTGCAGCTTGAGCCACGCTTCCGGGCGGCTGCCGAAGGCCTTGGATAGGCGAATAGCCATTTCCGGCGACACGGCTGCTCGCCCGTTGATGACTCGCGACAGAGTTGGGCGAGCCACACCTAGAACCGCCGCGGCCTTCGTCACGCTCAATCCAAGCTCGTCAATGCAGTCGTGCTTGACGATCGTTCCCGGGTGGACTGGTCCCTTCATATAGATCTATCTCCCTAGTGGTAATCAACGAAATTGACATCATGCACGTGCTTCCCGCAGAAACGGAAAACAATCCGATGGTTCCGTGAGACCGTGATGCGCCAGAATCCGTTCGAATCGCCCCGCAACGTATGCAGATGAAAGCCTGGCAGGTCGACGTCATTTGGTTCCTCGGCGACATGCAAGAAGCTGAGAATGCGCTCCACCTTGTCGATGAGGTCCGGCCTGATCTTGCTGCGATCACGGTCGACGTATAGCAGCTTCAGTCCCTAATGACACCAACTGACAATCATCCTCTACTGTAGCGCGTAACGTTACGCCGCGCAAGCGAAAAGGCAGAGAACAACGATCGGCAATGCACCAGGCGTGCGCTGTCCGATCATAGGTAAGGCTCGTCGTGTCTCGCAATGTGACAGATTCCACGCACGGCTTCTGTGGCCTTGCAAAGTTTCTTGCACAGCCCATTTTGGTACATTGGTTTCTTCTGACAAGTCAATCGGTTATATAGCCACGCGATAGCACCTCGGCCCTATATCCAAACAACCTCCGGCACAAGGCGACGCGGTTCGGTAAAATCGTTGCAGGTAATACCCATCTGTGGCGTTGACTGAACGATCGACGCTTTCAACATGGTGCGGGGGAATATGCGGTGTTTTCGCCAGAAGCGAGAGCGGGACTTGCGAAGGTCCATCAAATCTTGAGCGAAATGTCTAACGCCTGGAACGACTGGCATTGGGGGAAGGCTGAAACGTACCCGCTGTGGGAATCAAAGGAGTATCTCGGGGTCTCCTTCCATATGGGCCAGAACGAATTGACGTCGGAAAAGCAAGTATGGCTTCGCGACAGGGGTTGGATTGCCCAAGTGTTCGAGGGTCGGATCGTTGTGGCGCCTTTGGTCTTTGTGACTTCGCAGAGCACTTATTATCATACGACGCCCGTTGAGAACCTCGATGGCATATTTGAGAACGACCTACTGACAGGACATGCGGCGGGACGAAGTACGTCTGATCGACGGGACTGTACGGGCCACATTTACGTGAGTCTCACTCTTGAATCAGCGCGCCAATGGGCAGGCGATCAACTCCTCGGAAATACAAACGTCGGACAAGAATGGGGTATCATCCAGATCGACGCGGACGCACTAAAGGGGCGGGTATTTCGTGACCCGGCCAGCACTACCGGTTACATGCTCGAAGACAATCGTGTGGCGAAGAGATTTCTGAGGGAGGTCGAGAGATTTCGGTCGGCTCGTTAGGTTTTTAGGGGCAGATCAGCCCGATGGAATCATACGCCGCTCGGCTCGGCGGCGGATATGCCTTTATAGCGGCGGAAATCCTGTCCATTAAAAGTCAGAATGGTCGAGATACGATGGGCAAGCATAATGGACACGAGACGGGCGTCATGGACGGCGACGCCAGATACGGAATACGTGACTACCAAGCCCTTCCAAATGTCGTGCGATTCGTCGTCCTCCGTCACGACGTCGCAGATGCGTTCAATCGTTGTCAGCCGGTTGGCTGCCCGTTCGACCAATAATCCATAACCGTTTTTGTCGACGGGCCGGGTTGAAACATTCCAAAACTCAGCCAGATTTTGCAATGCCACAACAAGCCGCTCCTCGCGTGCCCATAAGGTACGGAATGCCTGCCGAATGGGACGATATTCGGACGAGGAAACGTCAAAAGCTCGCAACAGAATGCCCGTGTCAACCAGACAAGGCATCAGTCGTGGTCGCGGTAAAGCTCAACGCGGGGGAATGAGCCATTGGGAGACGCGCCGTCGGTCGCTTCTTCATCGAGTAGCCGCTCTAATTCATCCAGAGATAGCCGGGAAGGTGGGCGAGGCAGCTTCGCTAGCAGCAGATTTTCCACGTACGACTGCAACGTCAGGCGTTGGGCAGCAGCTTTGGCACTGAGAGCAGCGGCGATCGCATCGTTTAATTGAACATTGACCATATGAAGCGAGTTTCTCACGTTTTTTCGTGATCGGCGAGCAGTTTTTTACGCAGTCAATCTTCTGCCTCGATTCGCTTAATTACCACATCGCCGGCCACCATAAGGCTCGTCGTGTCTCGCAATGCAACAGATTCTACGCACGGCTTCTGTGGACTTGCACACTTTCGTGCACAGCCCGCTTTGGCACATAGATTTCCGTTCACAATTCAATTGGTTATTGATGTACGCGCTAGCACCTGAACCTTTTACGTCTCAACAATAGCCAGAAGAAGAAATACTACACATCAATATCTTAAGAAACTGATTGACTGCTTACTCGCATCGAAATACCCTTGCACAGTCCTTACACAGTTTCACGGTCAAACCGGAGATGCATGGCCAAGCACATCTTGATGGGAGGCAAACTCCACCTCTATAGGCGACCGAACAGCTCGCACTGGCAGTGCTCCACCTATCTTGGCGGCGCTAACCGACGGAGAAGCACCAAGACCGACAGCCTGGAACACGCCATCGAGATCGCCGAGGACTGGTACTTCGGCCTTCGCGGTAAGCAGCAGGCCGGAATGCTCCGCACCGGCAAAACGTTCAAGGTCGCGGCCGAGCAATTCCTCAAGGAGTACGAGGTCCTGACCGAAGGTAAGCGCAGCCCGGAATGGATCGAGCTGGTGAAGCAAAAGCTCGACAAATATTTGGTTCCCTATTTCGGTCCGAAGGTCGTCTCGGAGATCACGCCCGGAATGGCGCAAGAATATCGCATTCACCGCGCCCAGAACGGCTATCGAGGCAAGTCGCCGGGTGCGAGCACGATCGAGCATGAGATGATCGCGCTTCGGCAGGTGCTGAAAACGGCCGTACGACACCGCTGGCTCGAATATGTCCCTGACTTTTCGCCCCCCTTTAAGGCCTCTCGGAAGGTGTCGCATCGTGCGTGGTTCTCCCCGACGGAGTATCGTCAGCTCTACGAAGCCACACGGGAACGGGCCAAGAATCCCAAGCACGAGCAATGGCGATGGGAATGCGAGCAGCTACATGACAAAGTTTTATTCCTCGCCAATAGCGGCTTGCGGCCCGACGAAGCAAGCCTACTAGAACTCAGGGACGTGGAAGTCATCAAGGATCGGGATACCAGAGAGACCATTCTCGAAATCGAAGTTCGCGGCAAAACGGGCGTGGGCTACTGCAAGACCATGCCAGGAGCCGTCGCGCCTTTCCTTCGCCTGAAAAAGCGGAATAACCTCGAGCCGGGCGATCGACTCTTCCCCAAGTCGCATCGGCAGCTTTTGCGAGACATTCTGGAGGAGCTAGGACTGCGATTTGATCGTCACGGTAATCGCCGGAGCGCCTACAGCCTGCGGCACACCTATATCTGCTTCCGGCTGATGGAGGGGGCCGACATCTACCAGCTAGCCAAGAACTGCCGCACCAGCGTCGAAATGATCCAGAAGCACTATGCGGCTCACATCAAGAACATGCTTGATGCATCCGCCATTAACGTACGCCGCTCAAAGGGACAGCAAGGTCGGAAGGAGACCGAGGTCTAATTCAGCACGATTTTCGTTGTCTCGTCCAAGATTCAGCGCTATAGCTACCGACCTGCGGGCGTGGCGGAACTGGTAGACGCGCGGCGTTCAGGTCGCCGTTCCCAAAAGGATTGTCGGTTCGATTCCGACCGCCCGCACCAAGCGCCAAGCGTTCAGTAATCCTTCGACATTAATCCGAAGCATAACGATCATTTTCTTCATCGGATGCTGACCGTATAGCACCGCCTGCTTCTCGCGGATTTGGTTTGAGAACGCGTCACAATGATATCTTCTTATTGCACTATTGGTGGGCGTGTTGATAGCAGCCGCCAAGTGGGCAGGCTACTTGGTTGGGAGGAGCGGAGCGTCAAGATCGCCCGTCGTCGCCGTAGTCATCCCGTTGGTATTTGAACTATCGACCGCAGTTGGGATTCAATCTGGGATCAAAACACATATTCGCTGTCCAGCTGACATCCTTGCGTCGATTGCAGCGCGATTTTGATAATTACAGCTTGCGACTGCTGCTTCTATGGTATTACTGATGACATGCGCGCGAGAGAATCGAAACCTGCTCCTACCACGAACGCGTCAGAATAGATCATCCCCCCATTCATGGCGATGCGCCCATCAACTTATTGACCTCTACCTTGGATAATGTCGAGGACGATCGACGGCTCCGGCAGGTTCGCACTTGAGGAGGCGAAGTCCGTTGCCATTCCTTGCTTCGCCCACGCGCCTGTGTGCAATTGCCGCTATCGATTTCTTGCAGAGTAAGAAACGAGCACCCATCCGCGATATCACAATTCGCTCGTCGATGATGTTCTACAAAGATAAATGTTAAGGCAGGCAGAATGAGATAACCTCATGAAGCGAGTCGGCATGAAATGAATGGGATTTCGAGAGAAGTCGTCGCAGATGCGCGGCGCATGATCTACCAAGGGCGGTACGCAGACGCCCTCACCCGATTGCATGACGTGGCGCCGACCGACCCCGAATATGGGGGCGCCGTCGAGTGGGCAGCACGGGCACTATTTGAGCAGGGTCGGATTCGCGACGCGGCCGAATACCTCCACTCTGTGATACTTCAGTGCATTCCAGCGCCTATGTCCGTTCGGTTTCGGCTCTGGCTCGCGTATGCTCATCTCTATGGCGTCGCCGCTGCCAACGAAGTCCACCCCTGGGACGCTTTCCAATCCGCTGCGTCAGTGGCCAAGGCTGCCTCCGATCCTATAACCCGGGCGCTCGCAACCGATCTTCTCGGCCGAGGAGCCGCTTTCCGGGTCGCACTCGGCTGGGATCCCCCGATCCACTTGCGCCGCGCCATCAAGCTGATGGAACGAGCGATCGACGAATACCTTAAAGCCGGTGACTCCAGGGAAGCTGTGCGTGCCAGACTACGACTCGCACACACATGCCTGCGACGTCCACATGGTGATCCAACTCGCGCTCAAGTCGAGCTGGAGCGGGCGGCTGGCGACGCTGCCACAATTGCATTTAGCGTAGCTGAGGCCGACGCCCGCCTCGCAATTGCCGAATTGGCTTGGGACAACTTTCACGCCAACTCGGTAGGAAACGATGCCTCGCCTTGGGAAGAGCAGTTCGAGCGGGTGGCCGCTTTATACCGTAAGGCCGGGCATGCATTTGGCGACGCGAAGATCAAGTGGACATTAGCAAGTGTGCTCCTGAAATACGGCCGCACTGATGGAGTCGAGATCGCCCGCAGCGCGGCCGATATTCTGGCGGCGGCGGGGGAGACGGTCCTTCAGCAAGATGTATGGAAAAGTCTGCATCTATGGCATATACGCCACGGCAATCCGACACTGGAACAGGAGGCTCGCGAACGTAGCGAGGCATTGAGTCGGACAATGGCATTCCCACTTGCCGCTGGCATCGACCAGCTTGCTTTCGCCGATAGCGCGTTGAGGGCTGGACAATATGGAGAGGCGGAGGAACGGCTTCGCATTGTCATCGGGGAATCGGCGTTTCGGGACGCTCACGTCTCCGCCCGACTGATCCTGTCGAACGTTTTGTCGCGGGCTAACCGGACTCGGGAGGCTATTGAGATGGTCTCCACTGTGATCGCAGAACTAGAAAGAGCCGGTGGCAGTGTATTTCTCTCCGATGCCCGGCTAATCCGAGCGACTTTGACATTCGACATAGACCGAAATGAGGCCAACCGGGATTTCGAGCGGCTTCTCGAAAACGATCTGGCGAGTGCAGACCCGGTGGGTGAAGCGAAACACCGGATGGCATGGCTGTGGTGCCAAATGGAATCAAACCGGAAGAGAGGGCAGCTGCCGGTGGTGACATCCGAGTTCGAAACTGAGTTCGACGCGGCGGAAGACGCGTTGCTCCCCCTCCGGACGCTTGAAGCCCGAAGCCAGCTCGGTAGCCTCTACCAACAGTGGGGGCAGATCGCTTTCCTAGCAAGACAGTGGGGTCAGTGCGGCCGTTCGTACACCGCCGCGGAGCAAGCATTCCGCGCCCTCGACCTCCGGCCTGACTTGGCTTTCACCTTGATTCACCAAGGCCTAGTCTTGGTACATCACGGACGGGAGCGAGATCGAAGCCTTTACATTTCCGCGCGCGAGCGGTTCAAGGAAGCTGAGCAACTCTTTCAAGAATGCGGTCTTACCGGCATGCTCTGGAATGCATTGTTCTACCAGGGGATCTGTGACCGCGAGGAGGGGAGCTACTGGGAGCAACCGAACAGCCTGGGGCAGCAATCTCAATGGAAGTCTGCTGAATTACTGTTCCTTCGCGCCTCGCGGATCATCGATGTGCAGCGGGGCAGTCTGATCGGTGAAACTGACCTGGCGGGGCAGGTCGCCAGGATGGGATTTGCACAGGACAAGCAGGAGGTTTACCGTGAGGGATTTCAGTTGGCCGCCCTTCTTCGCGAAGATAACTCGTCAGCGGTCCAGTGGTTAGAGCGGATGAAGGGCCGGGCAGTTCTCGACGCGCTAGCCGCAACGCCCTTGCCTCCAGACACATTCCACCCCCTAGTCACTCGCGACCAGGAATTGCGGGAACGGAAACGGAAAGTGGTCATTTTCTCCGAAGTTGAGAAACTGCAAAAGGACATTGACGATAATCTCGCGCAGATGGCTGCAGACCCGGGGACAGCCGGGTATGCAGCGTTGCGCCACACGGACCCGCCGTCCTGGATGATTGTCCGCGAGGCTCTCCGGGTAGAGGAAGCGCTGCGGCCGAATCGGCGTGTAGTGGTGGCCCAATTCTATCACGGCCCTGTCGGCACCCGCTTGTTCGGCATGCGGGCAGACTGGGAAATGCCGCGACTTACCCGACTTAATGTGGATTATAATCGACTCAACGAGTTCGCGGAATTCTGCTTCCGTGACGGGAACGGTGGCTCGCGAATGAAGAATGATCGCTTGGATCGAGAGTGGGCGAGCTTCGCCCCTCTGATCGCTCCGTTGAGGGGGTGGACGGAGCCGGGAGACGCTGTCGTGCTCATCCCACATAACGAACTCCACAACCTACCGCTTCACACCCTTCCCGTTGGGGAAGAGGTCCTCGGTGACCGCAATCCGGTGACGTACGCCCCGAGTCTGTCAGTCCTTTATCACCTCATGCACCGCCAGCGGAGTTCTGCTTCCGCCAATCAGCCGGTGCGGTCCGCCACGTTCGGCGACCCGACTGAGGATCGCTTCCACATTCGCGCCGCAGTGATGGAGGTCGCTGATAAGGGGGGCTTTCGGAGCGTGCCCAAAATCGGCACCGAGGTGACTCGCGAACAGCTCCTAGCGGCGCTGCAGGATAGCGACCGTTTCCTTTACGCGGGGCACGGAGAATTTGAAGCAGCCGACGGGTTGCGGTCAGGCCTCCGGATGGCAAATGGTATCCGCTTGACTGCCGGCGACGTGTTCGGGCTCACCCGCGCCCCGGCGCTCGTGGTGCTTAGCGGATGCGTAACCGGGGTTAGTGAGCGGAGGTCTGGGGACGAACTACTCGGAATGGTTCGTGCACTTCTGCTGAAAGGCGCCAACGCGGTTGTCGCGAGCCAATGGAAAGTGCCCGATGAGGCCACGGCGGCGCTGGTCCGGGCACTGGCTCAGGGCGTCTCAGCGGGGCTTAGTGCCGCAGACGCGCTTCAGGCGGCATCCAAAGCTGTTCGAGTCGAGAAGGGGCGCGTACACTCCTACTACTGGGGAGGTTTCGTCACTTACGGATGGGGTTGATCAAGAAAGGGGTAGCGATGGAAGAAATAGTATTCGAGGTTAACTTGGATTTGAACATAGAAGCCCTCCATGAGTTGTCCGGGGACGATCAGGTGGCCTATGAAGAAGTTCGGATATGGGGCAGGAGCAACCATCTAGCAATCCGCCGCGGCGCATTGAGTAAACAAGAGATCGACTATGGCCGGAGGGCGGTGTGGGAAGTTCCGTTGCAGTGCCTTGTTCACCCCCACCCAGAGTGTCGGTTCCGTTACTTACGGTTGTCGGTGGACTTTCGGCAGGAGATGGACGGGGCTGACCTGCGTAGCGTGAGGATCGAGGACCTCAGCCCGCAAAAGGTGGACGGAAAAGACCCAGTTCGTATTGTGACAAAACGGTCCGGGGATCTCTCGTTCGAGTTTGAGACGATCGGCATGGGGGGAACCGCGTCCGCCACGATGAGCCAGGAGAGCCAAGTGTACTTTCCGGTGGTACGAGGATCCAAGGTCATTGCTGGGCTTGCTGTGTGGGATTTCGAGCCATTGCCCGGGGCACCACTCTACGTTGATCGAGAGTTGCGGCTTCTGGTATCTGCCCCCACAGCGCCTCCAGGCGGATTGCACGCCGAGTTCCGGGTTGAAACTGGGGTCCGCATTGAGGGACTTCGGGGGATGGTTCCCTTAATCGGCCGCCAGTCGATCGACCTTACCGCAAGGCAGCTATTGAATTGACGACGTCTTCGCTACGGCGTCCATTCCACAGCGAGCGATGACCAGTCCGAAAGACTTTGTTGCGATCTCGTTAGATCTTACACGCACTTACAGATCAGGAGGACCTGGGCAAGGGATCCTACCACAAAGCATCCGACCGCGGTCATAATCCGTCCGGTAAGTCGCCACCTTTCTAATCGCACGATCTACTCCCTTCAAATTGACGGCGTGCGCGAGTATTATCGTTGGCGGACGAAGTACGGTGGGATGGATCCGCAGATGGCGCGGCAGCTTCAGGAGTTGCAGAGCAGAATGCGCGGTTGAAGCGTCTGGTAGCGGAGCAGGCGCTGGACAATCAGATTCTGCATGAGGCCGCCCGCCCAAACTGGTAAGCCCCGAGCGCCCATCGCTATCAGTACACACCTTTGTTACATACTGCCGCTTGCAAATGAACGTCTGTGAATTCGTCCTTGCACCCAGAATAACTTTGATACAAGTATACATTGCAGAACGGAAATTCCGTCAAGTCAACGTTGCGCGGAGCAATGAGTCTTACTCCTCCCTGCGCGGCGTTTGAACCGCGGATATCGCTAGCACCGTAGTAAGGTGCATGAGCACTCCTGGCCCTGCGGCGGACTCGATGGTCCGTCGTGTGATTGCCGTGGAACTCCTACGGGACGGGAAAGTCTCACGGAAGTTGCTGACCTATTATCTGTCAGCGTGTCGAGTATCAAACGCTGGAAGAAGGCCTTTCAGCAAGGCGGTTTGGCGGCGCTAGCCTCCAAACGCCACCCTGGTCCGAAGTCGAAACTCAGCATGCCCCAAAAACATCGGCTGCGAGAGATTCTGCTACGAGGTCCGCTGGCTGCGGGCTTCCACACGGATCTGTGGACCTGTGCACGTGTTGCAGAGGTGGTCGAGCGCGAGTTCGGCGTTGCCTACCATCCCGATCACCTCGGTCGCATCCTGCACGATCTGGGCTTCAGTCCGCAGAAGCCGCAACGCCGGGCTCGCGAACGGGACGAAGCGGCTATCGAGCGCTGGCGCCGGGAGGACTGGCCGCGGATCAAAAAGGGGGACGACGCCGTCAAGCTACCATCGTCCTTCTCGATGAAACGGGCTTCCTCCTGCAGCCGTTGAATCGACGAACTTGGGCGCCGACGGGCGTTCGGCCGCAGCAGTATGCCTGGGATCGCCATGATCGCTTGAGCGTCATCGGCAGCTTGAGCATCTCGCCACGACGCCGACGGCTGAACGTCTACTTCCGTCGCATCATGCGACCGGCGGGCGTATGTTCAGTCGGTTGCGAGACCGAAATGAAGGGCACCTGATACTCGGATTCGAGTCGTTCCAGTTCCACGTAGTCGTAGAGATTTCGGGCGGCCCTATCGACTTTGTAGAAGAGAAGGCCGTCGATTTCAGCACAGTGCTTCTTCGTATACGCGATCAGTTGGCGAAAAGCCTTTCGCTCCTCGGCTTTGCTAGCCGTTTCGGCGACTCGAAAGAACTGGACTATCGCTCCATTCGCATCTTTGGCGTATCGCTTTAGAGCATCCTCTTGAATTGCGAGAGAAAACCCTTCGCGTTCTTGCTCGCGGCTGCTCACGCGAGCCAATGCACCGAACTTCTTCATGGCTGACCCTTTAATGATGCCGAGAAGTGCCATTTTGGGTGCCATTTTACCAGAGTCTGGCGAGATCAGGAGACACAGGGCGCGAAAAATCGGATCGGCTAGTGCGGGAACCGGGCAACCATCGGACGCGAAGTGGTGGAACGCGCGATACTTGACTCGGTGCGCACCTCACCTGAACGAAAACGATCCGTTCGTCATTCTCGAAGCCAAATGCCAAGGTCTTTTGTACGTCGCTGATCGGCGGCCGCCTCATGGTATTCACCTAGGACGGTTCGTCATTTGCAATTAAGGCTTACGAATTCTGACTGTGAGAAAGTCCTCCCCACGACATACTCGATACTCGGACTACCATGGCTCACCATCGCAAATCGCGATGTGCCCATCGATCCGTCGGTAAGGCTAATCTGGCACGGCCGAAAGTCGCCGATTCAAGGCCGGACAAAGTCCTTTGCTAAGCCGTCAATCGTTTCCTGTGGTATCAACTCGGGCAAGGCGCTCTGGAGGCGGACGGCAACTTCCGGATCGGCGCGATAGATTTCTTCGACGAGTTCGTCTAGCCCGCAAATGTGTTTCTTAGTCGATGACATTACTTTGCAGGTTGCAGCAATCTGATTCGTATCGAGCGCCCGGACCAAATCGCCGGTCAAGCGCGTTGAAGCTTTGCGGATTTTCGCCAAACTCCATGTCAGTTCGTAGAGATTTCCTGGACGCACTTGGAAAGAAATATCGACGCGGTGCTTCGTAAAAAAGTCGGGGAGACATTTTGCGGCCCCAATAACGACGTCGGCGCAATCTACTTTGATCCATTCTCGGATGATCGCTGGCGAGAGCGTAAATGCGACGTCACCCACGAGCGAGGAGTCGTTGTTTCCGAGCACGGAAAGAAAGCTTCCGACATTCCTTCCTGAATCGGCTTCTAGCAATTCCCGCAGTTTCTGCGCGCCGATCTTTCTGAACAACGTTCCAGCACGTGCGGGATCCATAGTGTTGAGCGTGTAAACGATTGGCTTCAAATCTTCGAGCGACGTCGGTGCGCTGATCCACGACAAAAGTTCGTCGTCGGAAAACTGGGCCAACAGTTCTCGTGCGGCTACCTGATCGAAGTCAAAGACCTCTCGAATTAGATGAAGGTTTTTGGTTCGCATCAAGAATTCGCGAGCGTATGGAGTGATTTGCCGAAGCGTGTCTGGATTCGCCACCGCTATTTCCTTTAGCAGGTCGTTCAGGCCACGGGCCACGTACTCATCGTCGGCGCGAGAGTCGGCAAGTTTTGCACCCAAAGCCTTTCGATCGAGTTTCGATACTAGCTTCTGCGCCGATTCGGCGTCGGCAAGTCGGGTATTACGTATGCAGAAGGCAATATCGAAGTAGTCGGCACTCTGATCAATCATCGAAACAAGTGATAGGTCATCGATTGTGCGGGCAATTCTCCGTACGACCTCTGGATCAGAATCGTTATGCGGCAAGGATGTAATCACCCGACCTGCCGCGCGCAAATTGTCGCGACCTTCCGCGATTGCAGCGGCCGTAGGAAATCGTGCGAGCTCTGGTGGCTGGGCAGATTGCGAAAAAGCGCCAACCGGGGCCACATGCGCTCCGCGATCATTCGATACCGCGAACGCACCGATCGAGTCGGAGTCCAAGGGCGGAGTAAATCCCTCCGACGCCTTGACCGCCGCAATTTGGTCGTGGGCCTGTTCGGCGGCCTGCCCGGCCAACGCCATTGCTGTCGCGTTCATCTTGCTAAACATTTCGAAATCGCGCCTGTGTTTGGCTTCCATGGCATCGAGAGTGCTCAATAGGGTCTCAAGAATCGGTGTGGAGAACTCCGGGTCGGCAGCCCTCAGTCCACACGCCAGCATCTTTAGCTTTCGCGTGTCCTGTTCTCCGTTGAGGAGGGATAAGAAATGCTGAGACCCAATATTGCCGACGAGGCGTGCTGAAAGGCCTTGATCGGACTCTCCCAGTGCCCATAGCAGGATCCCCAACGTCCAGGAGTCGCTAGTTTCTCGGATGCGATTGAGCATCTCGCCGATCGAAATACTCCGTGCAAGTTTGCCCGCAAGTTCAGCATCGGCGCGTACGAGCCCCCAGAGCAAGGCGGCCAACTCACCCGTCGGCAGCGCGCTCGTGATTTGGGCCACGAAACGCTCCGTCGACAAACAACTCGCGAACCGTTTGGCGCGCTCTTTGTTAATAGCGGCTAGGGTTTCGAGCACCCAGCCGACGCGAGCGACTTCGGATTCGACTGCGAGTCGACCGCTGAGACCGTCCCGCTCCAATTTATCGGCGAGGATTTCGGCGGTTGACGGATCGACGCGATCGATGGCCCACAACAGGCTGCCGACCACGCCAACGTTCGGTTCGCGTCGACACATCTCGCTGATAGTTTGCGGAACCAACGATTGTGCGAATTCTTTGGCGATTTCAGGATCAAACGATCGCGTGCCCGTGATTAGCCAGGCTAAATCCTTCACTGAGCCCTCCATTCGCTTGAGATCGGATAGCTTCAGCTTAAGAACCTCCGCACCGCCGCCTTTCTTCAAGTTGGCGAGGGCGACAAGCGCCCGCCCCACATGCCCACGGTGGCGGTCGTTGCTGAGGAGAGTGGATAGCTGAGCAAGCGCCTCCGTCCGTTCGGCCTCGGAGAATGCAACAACGAAAGGACATCTGAATTCCAAAGGTGAGACGGACAAGTTTAGCAGCAGTGAATCATAATCAGGGATTCCAGCTTTCAACGCCCAAATCACAAGAGGCCCGCCAAGCTTCTTTACGCCGAGCTTTCTTTTGAGCAATTGGACTCCCGGTGACTGGTCCTCGACCGCGTCCAGAAGTGCGGCGCAGAGCCATCGATCGGACATTACAAGCGAACCGTGCCCCTCCGTGACCACGCCTTGCCGCACCAATTCGGTAAGCGACCCGTCCTCAAAGCCGAGGTCATCGGTCAACAGGCTGCGCGGAACCGACGCTGAGAAATACGAGTAGAACGCCACCGTCAGCGCGGCAGCGCTCGAATCCACACTCCTCGATTCGAGAGGATCGAGTACTCGTTTGCCGACAAAGCGGGCTAGCGCAGCTTGTCCGTCGGCTTCGTCAGGAACGTCTCCCCCTCGCCACTCTGACAGCAATGCAGAGAGGAGCCAGAGATTGAATTCGTTTTCGCGAGCCGCTCGAAAGAATAGGCTGTACGACGGTCCTCGGCTCCAATACGTCATCAGCTGCACCGTTCTCGGGCCAACCTCGCGATTCAACGCCTTTTTGGCGTAAATTCCGACGAGCACTTTGGCGTAACGCTCTTCATCGATCGTCGTCCTTGGGATCTCCAAGAGCGGCGTTTGGACATACGGCCGTGACTGCAGGAGTGAGGCGATGGAAGGATCAGTGGAAACAAGCACCTTCATTTTTCGCGTGTGGTCACGGATGTCGGAAAATAATCGGTCGACATCGTCTGGGCGGACCTGGGCGTTCTCGACGATGAGGTAGGAATTCTCCGCGTCGAACCTCGACCAATCGGGTGGGAAGATTGGCGACCCAGGCCACGTCCAAGCGTCAGTGATATAGACATGCTTGCCGCGGCGGATCAATTCCCAACCGACAAATCGCGCGAGTTGCTCTCGCCAAGCCGCCGATTTGCCTACAAGCAAGTGATATCGACTCAAATCGAGCGGCGCGATTATTTGGTCGGCGTCCTCACTCGAATAAGGATGGTAGCCCTGTTCCAAGTCGCTCCACGACAGGCCGGTGGGTCGAAAGAATGTTGCAGGCACGGCTTCATGGCGGCCTAGAACGGTTGCCAAGTCTCGCATGGAGATGGGGCGAGCCTCGGCCGTTTGAAATGAATATGTGACCTCGGACCGCTGCTGGTCCCCAGCGACTATATTGACCTGCGAGCCTTCGATGTTACCAATGATGATGCCTCGATCCGCAGCGCGCACTTCATCGGCTTTGCTCGTTTCGGTCGGGCGATTGACAAGCGGTGGTTTGTCAATCGTGGATCGCAAAGGCATCGGGACAATTAGAGCCACCGCGCCAATCGCCGCCGCAACCCCGAAACGGACCATCCGGCGGTCGAAAGGAGCGCGAACTCGAAGCAAGCTGGGCAGCGTCAGTCCCAGCGCGGCCGCCCCCGCGGCAAACGCCAGCCGCGACAAAATGAATGAGCCCCCGCCAGCCGACTTCCCGTTGCCGAATAGGAGGCACGCAACCGTGCCGGCAGCCGCCAGTAGACTGACGCCGATCATCGGCCTACTTCTTCGCACACTTGCGGAGAGAATTCCCTTGTGCGCCACGACACGACCCACAGTGCTCCCCTCCGAGATGATGGGAAAGAGCGGTGCGGATTCGATTCGTGGCCCGCTCACTGAGCGCAGTTCAGGCAGGACGGCGGCGTTGCCGTAAAGTTCCTTAGTCCGCGCTCGGACTTGAATGCAAAGCGTTTCGAAGGAGAGTCGTCCGCGTTCGGTGCCAATCTTCGTGACGTCAATCGGGCTATCGGAACCGTGGACAACGTCGAGCATTGCACCGGTGAACTGTGTACGAATGCGCGACGATGATCCCGTAGACCGTGATTGCGAAAGGTCATTTGCGCGGGACGAACAAAGGACGCAGGCGCCTTTGGGCGATTGCCACGTCGCCTTTTCAACCGCCGCCGCATGGCACGCATCGACGATCACGAAGTGACGGCAGTTCCGCGCCCCTTCGGTAAGCAGACGCGCGATGCCGGCTGCCGGAAGGAACGTCGTCGGGTATTGGTTCTTCTTGGACCGGCGGAGAGCGAAGTAAAAATGCCCTTCGTAGATTTGACCTTGTCCCAGCAAGTACAGGATGACGTTGCGAACCGTTGCATCGTCGGAACCGACCCTCCGAGAGAGAAAGTCAAGTATCCGGCCGGTAACCGTATCGGGCGAATCGAGGGTATCGAAAATCTCCAGGATGTCGCCATCGGTCAAGGCCAAGCCGTTCGAATGGCGCAGGTAGCCGCTTAAATCGCTGAACGAATTCAGGAATGACTCACCGCCAGGGATTTCCAACTCTGGCCAGTCGCTGGCCCCAATGAGAATCGCCACCGTGTCGTTTGCCGGCGTGAAGTGCTCTGACATAAAAGTCAGTCGGATTGAGGGGCCGTTTCTGACTGGACCAAAGACTGGGCGAGGATCTTCTCCGCGTCAGGATTCGTCAGCTCAACTCGCACAGCACTGCCGTGCTTGGCTTCGATGATCAACGCTTTGTCGCGGTGCGATTCTCGCCAAAGCTTAATGGTTTCAACTATGAACAAGGCCGCGATGACGCCCGTATGCACGATTTCCAGGACGTCACCGGATACATCTTGCGCGTTCGGGTCGGAGCGAGTCGTGCTCACATTGAGCCCTGCTACGTTCTGTTCGGCGCCGCGATTAAGTAACTCGTCGCGTAGCAACGCTGCCGCCGCGCCAGAATCGGCGGGATCAATTCCTTCAACGCGAATCCGTATCGTCTTCGGCATGAATGACCTCCGGGGGGTGGCGTCGACATCGTCGATTCGGCTTCGCGGCCGATCGCAAACAGCCGCTTCACCGTAGGAATGGATTACCAACCTCGCGATCCCTAAGACGCTTGCGTAAGAAGATTCTAATCCTCGTCGAATGGGGGCCGCAAGCCGGTCCTTATCCGATAATGATATCGATTGTCGTTATTTTAAGGCAGTTCCTGGAGCGCAGGCCAAGTTGGACTTTACAACAGTCAAAGCAACTTTCGACGGCTCCGCCGCGGGAAAATTGGGGCTGTCCCATAAGACGGTTACCGAGCCGCAGTGAGAAAACGGTATCGCGAAATCTTGCCGGCACTGTCGATTGTCAGGATGGCCGCAGGGTCTACTGTGTGAGACTGGGGAAGGGTGCCGACAATGCCGCAATTCGATCTGAAATTCTTTCCTTTCTTCGTGGAGAGACAAGATGGCAATGCCCCTTGCGTTTCGCTGGCGAAGAATACACGGCTGGTGCGCGATAACTTTCAGCGATCTCGCTCTAGCAGCCCGTTGATCTAACGGTTGTTTGTGATTCCGTCAGGACCTGGTAGCGCGCGAGTGTGGAACTGTGAAGCGTATCAGCGGTGCGATAAATCGATCATGAGCGTTCGCGGTGGTAATCCTGACCGTCGCCGCAATAAGTTTCGTAAGTACAGCGAGTGCGCGAAGTCCCTGGAGGGTTT
>DASYDW010000057.1 GCA_036499395.1 Pirellulales bacterium | reverse complement strand
GGCCTGCTTCAGGCTATTGACCGTGACTTCGTTTTCTTTGCCTTGGTCTTTCAGTCTCGCTGTCGCAGCTTCGATTATCCGCTGATCAATGAGCCGCTGCGCTGCTGTTTCGGCCGCGAGCTGCGTCGCCAAGACTTGCTTAGCGATGAAATCGTCGAAGGCTTTGTTTACGCCCTTCCATTCCGCATTGGCATTTGCGCCAGGGCCTCCAATATCAGTGGGCGCGGAAGTGAAGTGCGCGAAATCTGGCGCTTGACTCACGCGGCGCGGATCAACGTTCAACTTCCCGGAAACTTTCTGGTCAATTGACGCATCAAGTTTATTGAACACGTCGAGCGCGCCTGCGGCCTGAACGCGAAACCCGGCCCAGAATAAATCCCAGTTGGTTTTTGCCTTCTGGGCACGGTCAATGACGCTTTTGTCAATGACAAGCCCTAAATCCTCCATCCTCTGGATTAGAGTTGGATCGGCCCATGTCTTTAGAATCTCCGCCGTGTCCTGGCCGCTTTTGCCGAACAGGGCAACTTCAATGCGGGCGCGCGTTGATGCATCCTGAATCCCGAGAATGGCTGCGGCAACTTTTGGCAACGCCGCCTCGGTTCCGCCCGCCAGATCACCGGCAGTAAGGCCCAATTCCTGGAATGCCTTGCGGGCAGGCCCCTGTGATTCGGCAGCATCGCCTATTGACCGGGTGAAGCGCTGAATAGCGGCATCACTCGCTTCAATGCTTGATCCGGCCTGCACTGCTCCAGCGTGATAAGCCTGGAGCGCAGTAGTCGATATGCCGAGCTTTTGCGCTTGGCCGTCCAATGCCGCCGTCGAATCGATAACATCCTTCACGAACGAGCCGATAGAGGCGATTGAGAGGGCGACTCCAAACTTGGCGGCAAGTGAGGTTATATTCCCAAACCCAGCGCTGAACACGCTTTCAGTTTGCTGAAGCCGCTTCTCGATTATGCCAAGCCGCTGGTCTGCAATCGTCTGAGCCTGCTCCATCCCCTTTGTGAATTTGGAGATGTCGGCTTCGAGTGTTGCGACCAGGCGGGCTACGTCATCAGCCATTATCGGTATCCGTGTAGTTCGAGCAGTTCGTCATAGCGTTGGGGCGTCATTGCAGCAGGCTTATCGCCATCGCCGCTCTGGGCTTTGTTCCACCCAGCAACAGCGGCGCTGAATTCCCACAGCGAGCAGTCCCAAAAGTCGGCCATGCTCATGCCGATGGCGCGAGCGATTCCGATATAGAGGGCGAAGGAGATTCGCTCTGTTCTCTCCCCCGCTCCGCTTTTCCCTGTTCGACTTTATCCTCTGGCGGGCCAAGCAAAGCTGACAGCAGTATCGTGACTGCCGCAGGCTTGTGTTTCAGATAAGGACCATCATCGAAATATGTCCGCATGATTTTCGATGCCGCGACCTCATCCATGCCGCCACCGATGAGGCCGAGACGGATCGGTTCACGAAGATCGGCAATGTGCCACGATCCAGACCTGATGCGCTCATACAGTGCTTCCGGACCGATTCCGGTCTTGTCCTGCAATTCGCGCAACTGCTTCATGGCGAGGCGGAATGAATGCTCGCCATCGCCCCAATCGAACTTGACGTTTCCAGAGCCGTCCATGGTTTAGGTCCGCGTGACCTGACCATCGGATTGCATGCTGACGCTGATTTTTACTTTGTCGCCGAGCGCACCGCTCATGGTGAACTGGGACAGCACGTAGGGCGCCGTCCATGTATGCCCCGCAGTCGTTACCTTGCAGTTTTTGCTCAGGCCGCTCGCGAACCAATCGTCCCAGGTCTCGACGAATTCCGTCGCGAGAACGCCGTCACCTGAAATGTCGCGCGACAGCGAAGTGACCGCGCGCTCTTTCCAAGCAGGCGCATCCGGATCATCACAATCCGGAACGAGCGTATCGTTCGTATCCGCCTGGCCGTTGAAGGTTTTGGAGGTGAGTCCGCAGGGTGCGGCAAAGACTTCAGGGCTCGCGCCATCGCCGATGGCGATTACGAATTCTCCGAATTTCTGCGTCGTCGGCTTAGCCATTTTGATGGGCTCCATCTGAGGTAATGGCGCGTCGTCACGACGGGCCAGGAAGCCGTTGCCCAAGCGGCGTTTGGGCTTGCACGCATAGGCGTGCTCTCCAGGCTCTCGCCAGGAAGTCTTATGGTCTAATGATCGTCAGTCGGTCGGATCGACCATGGCGCGATAGCTGGCAACGCCATGCACCGTCACATTGTCAGGATCGACGAAGAATCGCGCACCATCGCGCTTTATTTCGACACAGCGGTAACCGCCAGCCAAGGTCAGAACGGCGTTGTTCAATACCGCATCCAAAGCTGCGACGATCTTCTTATTAGGGCCAAAATCGATTCCGTTCTGCCGTGTCCACACATGCAGCGTCAGGAATATTTCAGAGCCATCGATGCACTCGGCATCGTCAGGTACGTTCTGGCTTTCGCCAATCGTCACATACGGGAACGCCGGGTTTGCCGGAACATTCTGGTAAAGCCGCGTTCCTATGAGGGCGGTTAGAGCTGCATCGGCCAGGAGCGCTGTAACCGCGGCGACCTGCAATTCGTAATCCGGGCCATTCATTTCAAGCCATCCTTGATGCCCTGCCGTGCGGCGCGATTGATCTTCGCTTGCGCCTGACGCTTGCGGGCGCGGTATGCCGGGAAGAAGAATGGCTGCGCGTGTGCGCCGGGGTTTTGCGTTCCACGGAATTCACCGGCATTCACATGCGGCGCGGTGCCGAATTCAACATCGCGTGCATGTGGGGAATCCGAATGGATTATCGCAGCAAGCTCGGGGTCTTTCTCAATACGGCTGCTTTTTACTCGATTGTAGAGAGCAACATTCTCATCGCCCGACGTGACTTCTATCGACTGTCGCAGCTCGCCAGTTTTTACCTTGGCGAGTGCTTTCATGGTATCAGCCATTTCCTCTGCGGATGACAGAACTGCCGTCTTGATCTGTTTTCGTACCGGTGCTGGCAGTATTTTAAGAACCTGACGCATCCGTATGCGATTGGAAATCTTGCTCACTACGCGCCGACGTTTTTGTAGGCGCGTACCGAAAGCAGGGTATCGACGGGCTCTATCTCGCCATCGGAATATGTTGCGATCCATGTGATGATATAATCAACATCAGCAATACCGCCGCTGAAGAACTGCGAAACCGTTTGATCGTCGTCCTGGACAATCGGTGAACCTTCCAATCGCTCATCAGCCGAGGCATCTGCGACAAGGCTTTCTGGATGCACGATGCATTCGGTCGAGACGTTCGCAACGGTTACATCTTCCGGGAGCATCCTAACGAAGCTGACCGATAGAGATGGCCTTCCATCTGGCGTTATCGGATCGAACCGCAGCATGTCACCCATTGGGAATTAAACTCCGGCGACGAGGCCTTGGAATAAGCAGGTAATTTGGATTGATCGTCGGGACGCCAGTTCGCATCACATGTGGCGCGAAAGTCGCGGAACCGGCAAACGCCACGGATGTCGGAATGGTTACAGCCGATCTGGGAGAGAATAGGCCACCGCCAGCGAAATTCACGGATGACGGTATAATCGTGGCCCCGCCTGATGCAGGGGAAAACGTTGCCGCGCCCGTAAAGGCAACCGACGATGGCAGAATGACTGCACCAACGGGTGCAAAAGCCCCTGCGCCAGCGAATGCAACCGCGCTTTCCGCCGCCGTTGGTGGATTGGACGATGCAAAGAGCAGCAACATCAAGCGGCCCTCAACCCGAGACGCAGCCCCATTCCGGGCCGCTTAATCTTTCGAACGGATTGCCCTGCTTCAGACCCCACTGTGTAGAATGTGCCCGGAGAATTCTGATTGGCGTATTCCGCCGCGACCCATGCCGCGGCACGTTCGATATCGGAAATACGAACCTCATCCATCTTGCCGAAGAAAAACCCTCCGTTGCTCCCCCCGTTGGTGCTCCCTTGAACCAACCCGATTGATCCACTTCCGGAGCCATATGCCAACGTTCCGCCGGTGCCGGAATAGGAACCACCATCATCGGCACCATTCAGATAAATGGTCATGTCTGTGGCACCGCGCACTACGCATGTGATGAAATAATCAGTCGCATTCGATAGCGCTGTGGCTCCTTCCTTGGCCCGATAAGTTCCGCCGCCCGTGCCATCGCCAAACGCAACGAATATCGTCCCGCTGCCGCCGTCCTCGATGTCAATTCCAAACCGTCCCGCACCACCGGCGCCCCCGAAAACGATGTCGTTGTTCAGGAACGAATAATTGGTGCTCGCATTATAGGATGCATCTTTTTTAATCCAGAACGAAAGCGTCGCGGGCAGAGCGATCTTTAAATTCGCGTTGTTGCTGAGATCGATATATTGGCTTGAGCCGTCGAATGCCGCGCCGCTACCAATCTTGGCCGCAGCAGCGGTAGCCCCGTTGTTCGTGCCATTGTTCGCTCCCGCCGTGCTGTCGTTCACATTGAGGCCAGCACTCAGATGGTAGACGCCCTTATAATGCGAATCCCAAACATCCGTTGCCGTACTCTGGAAAGTCGAAATCGCCGCATCGCCGTATAGCATGTAAAACGCGGTATCGACCGACGAGGATACCGAAGGAATTTGAACCCACGCTTCCAACGTTCCGGATGAACCATCATAGGAGACCACCTCCCAGGCATATGGCGTCACATAGGCATTGTCGGCGGCAAAGACGATGTCATACCCATTGCTATTCTGGACGTGACCGCCATTGGCGACAGTCTTGAGCGCGGCATCCGTGACGCTGACGAGCACTGGAAAATTCATTAGCGTGCTGGCTGGGTGTGATGTGATCGTGATCTTGCGATTATATGCAGCATTCACAGCCACGGGGGCGCTCCTTGCCGTAACATAACCAAAATCACCATATGCAAATTTGCGCAGGCCACCCGCGCTGGTATCCATGTCGTCTTGTTTTATCTCGGAGACCACATAGCGAAGCGCGGAGCTTCCGTTAAAAACCGGCAAACCAACGCCGATGGCATTGGAACCATCCGAGGCGCGGAACAATTCAACATCGCTCCAAGATCCATCCAATTCACGGGTTGTAAAATACATGTCGCCATCCACAGCGAATGCAGCGGGGGCCACTGTCGGAAAATAAGCGGTGATCCGCCCGCCAGACGCAGGGACGAGGCAAAAATCATTCACCTCATTATTGGTCGCGCCGATAATCTCCGAAACCCACGAGCCGCTCTCATTGGTCAGATGCCACATGTCGAAATCGCCACTATCGTGAAGACCGTCACAGGTCAGCACATGCGATTTACCGGCATCATCAAAGATGAACATCGGAATTGCGGTCGAGCCGCCACTTGTCGGCTGATCGAAGATTTTATAATGCCCGTCCAGATCAGTAATGAGTGCGGGGAGGCTTCCGGCTGCAATCGAGAAACTCTTATCCCAATTTTTCAGACTGCCGTCGGTCGTGTCATAAATGAAATAATAGACGTTCTTGCGGATTGAATTATCCGCATTCGCCTGGGTGGCAACCCAATGCAAATCCGTGCCTTTGGCATACATCAGGCTCGCATAGAACCATGTGCTATTGCCGAAATCCGCGACAGCAATTGGAGATGACCAATCAACGGTCGTCCCGGAAAGTGTCGTCGTATGGAACATGACGCACGGCTTGTGCGTGCCGCTGAAGGTGTCGCGGAGCTGTAGCCAAATCGCAGAACCGACCAGCACAGGATGGGGATACGAAACCCCGCCATCTGTCGTCAAGTCGGTGAGGATCGTCCAATCCGTTGGATCGCGCGGATTTGTGGTGATCGCGATATGGCACGGGGAAAGATGGCACCCCCAGAACAGAAGCACACGGCCATCCGGAGTCATGCACAACGCACCTTCACCATGACCGTCGTTGGTCAGGGTATTGGTGGAGATGACATATTCATCAATCGCACCAGTCGCGTGGTCGAAGACCGTGACCGCGATGGCGCGATGCGACCCGTTCCATATTTCGTGGCAGTCCCACGTTTTGTTATCCGTGAGATCGAAAAACGCGCACGGACCGATATTGTCGTAGTTTGGATAGGTCGAACCATTTGCGGCAAAATAATCGACTGTCATCAGAACACGGCGTGCAGCGTGATCTTATAGACGCGCGCGCTCGCGGGCGTATAGGCCCCTGCCGTCACGAGATAGCCAAAGAGGCCCGTGCCAGAAAGTTTGACCTGCGTATTCACATTGTCGGCGCGCACATAGAGCGTCGAACCGAGATCGACCGGCGTCCCGAGATCCACGTATCCAAGAAATGATGCGCGGTCACCTGATGGCAAATCGAATGCGCCATTATCGCCTACAGCACTCTGTGGCGTTACGTTGTAGAGATAGAGGCGATATGAGGTTTCGCCGGAGATGACGCCAGATGAGTCAATTTCCAATTCCACACTGGAAATCGTAACTTCCGCCCCGCTTGGCCCTATGTTTGTGAAGGAAAGCGCAGCGGTGGAGCCTGTGGCAGAGCCGAGAATGTCATTGGCGGTGTAGCCATTCGTATCGGCGGTGCGGGTGAGCGTCACGGCAGAGCTCGCCGCGCGCGAGGCCAATGTCAGCGTGCTGGAAATCCATTGCTTCACCAGGCCACGCAGATATTGCTGCATCGTGCCGTTGGCATCCGTGATGACGGCCGCCCCGGAAGTTGCGCCCGCAGTCGCAAGAAGCGCGGCTAGGGATGTCTCAGTGGATGCGCCCGTTGGTAATGAGATAGTGCCGGAGACATTGGTGATATTCCATGTTCCGGTTTGTGCGGCCTGGACTGCAAAGGTCCCGGCGTTAGTAACTGCATGCGAAGGAATGGTCGCTACCGATACGGGGACAACCGTCCCACTCGCTATGCCCTGAATTGTGATGACATCCGAAGATGCCGACCCCGCCGTACCGAGCGCTGGTTGCTTGGCAGCCGACGCCGCGCCGGTCGGGAGGGGAAGCGAAGCCGCAGAAATCGGCTGTGTAGTTTGCCAAAATGTGCCAGAGACGGCGACGGCCGTACCGGACGCAATTCCCTGAACTGAAAGTACCGCAGCCGACGCCGTGCCAGCCGTGCCAATCAGGTCCGTGCCGGTTGGTGAGCGGAGTTGAACAGGAAGCGGTTTGCCCGTCGCGGTATCGACCTTATTGGCCGTCCCGCTTGCACCCCATTCCATTTTTACGAGCTGGTGCTTTACGCCCGCAATGTCTTCATCAGCGACTACATCGCCTCCAGACATCGCATTCAATTCGGTATTGTCAGCCATTGCGTTAGCTCACCGTGAAGGTTGTCGTATCGGTGATCTTCGGCGTGGCACCGGCAGTCGTGACAGGGATCGATGATGCCAATTGTCCGCTGGCGAAAATCAGACCGGCCCCGTTCGATAGCGAGCCGACCGATGCCCAGGTCTCGGTTTCGCTTGGCGACCCAGTTGCGGCCGGGAAAAGGGCATCCGCACCGAGCGTTGCGATATTCCCGCTAATCGACCATCCATCAGTGGAGCGCTCGACGGCGACACGAGCATAACTTGGATACGCGGCCTCGCTTGTCGTCTGATTGCCGGAGTGTGGATCGGCGGTATGCAGCGCCAGATAAACGCTGGTAATCGGCGACGATGCCGCATTGTCCGCAATATTTGCGATAGCCACACCCTGCAAAAGCAATTTCAGCAAGTCGTTTTGCATCGCGGCGCCAAATGCCATTTGCCTATTCTCCTATTGAGGGGATTCGTGACTAGGCGACGCCCGCGTCACATAAAAAATCGATCCATGCGCGCCGCTCATCCGGCGTCACGGAGCGGATGTTAAATACCGTCCCGCGCTCATCGCGAACGCGCCACGATGCATCCACACATCGCGTAAGGCTCGAAGATCGGACGGTGATTACAACCGGCTGAACGCCCGTCAGTCGCTGCGCTATGACAGGCTCAGAGCCTTTCAGATACCGTAGGCGCGCGCGGCAGGAGAATTGTTCTTCCCAATCGCCAGCCGTTCCGCCGAGGTCGCTATCCGCTTCGGTTATCTGATCGAAGGCCACGCGCCATCTGAGATCGCCAGCGGCAGTCATCGCGCCGGCCTATCAGTTTCAACCGCCCTACCCTTCGCAATCGCGCCATCGGCACAGCAGCGACGGACGAACTTCACCATCCCCGCTTTGAACGCCACGCA
>DASYDW010000056.1 GCA_036499395.1 Pirellulales bacterium | reverse complement strand
TTCCGCGCGCGCTCTTCTTTTTCATTGAGCTTGCGTTCCGCTTTCTCCGTTTCTAAAACGGCCCCAGCCGACTGTCAGCCGCCCACTCTTTCCCTTCCAGGCCAGAAGATTCTCGCCACAGAGTTCACCGAGGCCGCAGAGAATTCTCTAGGCACAGTTCCCTAACTTTCTCTTGGTGCCTTTTCGCGTTTTTCGTGGCCGGATTTTCTAAGTACTTGTAGGGTGTGTCCGAGACACACCACTCTTCTGATCCCTGGCTTCTAATCTTCGCAAATCGGCGCAATCTGCGGATAAACAAATCCTGGTGCGTCACAGACGCACCCTACCTGGGGCCGAAGAAGACCCTCGCTGGCGATTCGGGCTAGTGTGTTAGACCCACTGCCCACTCATTTCTTCTCGGCGATCAGTTCCAGGCAGACCAAACGGTTGTGGTCCCTCACGTACAACAGCCCGTGTGACAGGATCGGGGCGGCCCAGGCGGGATAGGTGAGCAGCTTTCGTGGGGCTTGTCGGGCGGCGAGCGGGTCGTTGGCGGGCGGGTCTTGTTCGGTGATCGCCAAAGGCTCGAACTTTTCCGGGTTCACTTTCACCAGCACCAAATCCCCTCCTTCGCTCAACAACAGGAAATGGCCGTCGGCATACAGCAAGCTCGATCGGGCCAGCCCCGGCTGGCTCCACATCACTTTGCCGGTCCGAAGTTCGACACAACGCATTTCGGCATTTTCCGAATGCCGGCCGCTCGATGCGTATACGTAACCGTCGACGTGGACCGGCGTGTTCCAATGCGTCTGCAGATGTTTGTCGCGGCGACGATCCTTGTCGCTCCAAACGACGTCGTAACCGCCCGGCTTTACCTTCAGAACAGCACCGCCCGGGCCATAGGTTTCGGAAATCAATACCAGGTCATCGACGACGACCGGATTACTGGCATTCACACTTTCCAGAATCGTCGCCCGCCACGGAAAGTGAAAATCGATCTTGCCGTCGGTCGGGTTGAAACCCAGCAGCCCACCCCGCGCGAATACAAAGCACCATGGCCGATCGCCGATCGTGGCCAGGGTGGGGCCGGCGTAACTGGCCAGCTCGTCGCTGGTTTGGTAACGGACGGCGCCGGTGAGCTTATCGAACGCTACGACGTCGCTGCCGTTACCACGCACGCGATCGAGTTGCCCGGGCGGCGTATTGCGTGTTGCGTCGGTCGATCCGCCGATCTGGCAGACGAGCAAGTCGCGAAAGATGACCGGCGTACTGCCGACGCCAAAAAAATTCTGCACGACCCCGAACTTTTCTTGCGTGTCGATCTTCCATACTGGTTCACCATCGACCGCGCGCAGGCAGTGCAACATGCCTTCGGCGCCGAAGATGTAAACCCGATCGCCGTCGATCACCGGCGAGCAGCGGGGGCCGTTGTCATAACCGTACAGGTCTTCGTACTCGGTCGGATATTCAAATTTCCACAGCGGCTCGCCGGTTTCGCTTTTCAAGCATTCCAGTCGCGCCTGTCCGCCAAAGCGTGAAAACTGAAACAACCTTCCGCGGCTGATCGACGGCATGCCGTACCCGGTGCCCAGGCGATGTTGCCAGACCACGGGCGGACCTTGTCGAGGCCAGGTGGTGAGAATGCCGCGCTCGCTCGATTTACTATCACCCGTCGGCCCAAGGAAGCAGGGCCAGTCCTCGCCCCCTGTGCGCGTGCCAAGGTCGGGCGGCAGAGCGGCCGGCGGCAGAGCCGCGGGCGACTTGCTCGCCGGAGCGTCGGCGGCGCGCGTCACGGCAGGCATGACGCAAGAGACGCCCGCTACCACGATCAAAAATGAAAGCCACGGCCAGCGAACCAGCATGGACGACTCCTTTCGATATCCCAGGACTATACTACAGGCGAGACCCGCGTTCGACTGTGTCCTTCGAGCGACTGTGCCCCGCGTACTCCGCCGCCTTCGTACAAGTAACCGCGATGTTAGTTGTTAACTCCCGATTGCAGATTCCCTTAAGCGAGTTCGAGTTCACCTACGCGCGCAGCTCGGGGCCCGGGGGGCAAAACGTCAACAAGGTGAACTCGAAGGCGCTCTTGCGCTGGCCAGTCGCCCACAGCGCGGCGCTGCCGGCCGAAGTGCGCGAGCGGTTCCTGCGCCGCTACGCCAGCCGAGTGACGACCGCCGGCGAATTGCTGATCAGCAGCCAGCGCTATCGCGATCAGGGGCGCAATGCCGAGGATTGCCTGGAAAAGCTGCGTGTGATGGTGGCCGAAGTGGCGGTCCGTCCCACAACGCGGCGCAAGACCCGGCCCACGCGCGCCTCGAAGGAACGCCGCCTCGATACGAAGCGCGAGGAGTCGTCGAAGAAGAAGCTGCGTCGTAGTCCCCAGCGCGACGAATAAGTCAGCGCGGACCGAACACTAGGGATACACCAACAGAGTTTTCACCAATAGTGTTAACGACGAGCGCACAGCGATCGCCTGCACACTACTGAGCCACGGGCCCCGCGTCGTCGCGACGCAATTTGGCACGCGCCCGGCTGAGCATTGGGCCGACGCTGTTTTCCGGCACGCCGGTGGCGGTGCTGATTTCGCGATAGCTTTTGCCTTCGATGTGGTACAGCCGCACGACGTGAGCCTCGTGATCTTCCAGATCCTCGAGCAGCCGTTCCACTTCGTCGCGATTGACGACCCGATCTTCGGAATCGCCGTTCACGCTTGCCGGAAATCCGTTCTCGTGGGCGGGCACCGCGGCCAGTCGGGCTGGCGCCTTGTTGGCCAGCAGATTCTTTACGACCACGCGCCGTGCAACGACCGTTAAATAAGTCGCCAGGCTGCTCTGACCACGAAAGCGTCGCAACACGGCGAAGTCCTTGCGGACCAGGCTCATGCAGACTTCGGCGCACAGGTCTTCGCGATCTTCGTTCGACAAGCGGATCGACCGGGCTTGGGCCGAATGGTTGATGACGTGCATCACCAGGCCCGTATATCGGTCAACGAAGTCTTCCCAAGCGCGGGGCTTGCGGCCCAGGCAGCGTTCGAGAAGTTTTCGGTCGAAGTCAGAAAGTGCCACGAAGACGTACCCTCGTTACCCGCGCGCGCGGACGGGGCGAATCCCTGCCGGAGACTAAAAGGCCGCACGGTTCGGGGGCGTAACCGGAACGCGGGCCGACTATTGGATTCTAAAACCGATCAAAAAACGGAGCAAGCCGACCCGAGACAACAAAATAAACAGTTTGTTAGCCACAGTTGACCACTTTCGGGGTGCATCCTATGATTCGGCGGATAAGCGTGTCCGGGCTGTCAACTTGTTCGCCGGCAAGTACTTGACGATACCTGCCTGGACGTGTTGAATGGCCGGCGACCGCAGGCGGAAGCGTCTGGCGGCGGAAAAGATCGTAAGCGCCCCGTGTATGGTGCGCCCCGCATTCAGACCCCCTTGTTTGCGGCCCCTTTGTTTGCGGTAGGTGAGCCGAAAGGAGAAGCGTTTCCCATGACTCACGTTGTTGCTGAGCCGTGTTTTGGTTGTAAGTACACGGACTGCGTCGTCGTGTGCCCCGTCGAGTGTTTCTACGAAGGCGAGCAGATGCTGTACATCCATCCGGATGAGTGCATCGATTGCGAAGCTTGCGTCCCCGAGTGCCCCGTGGAAGCCATTTTCCACGAGGATAACTTGCCGGAAGAGTGGAAAGACTTCACCGCGCTCAACGCGGAGATGGCCACCCAATGCCCGGTGATCACTGAGAAGAAAGAGCCGTTGGCCGGCGCCGAGTAGTCCGTAGCACCTTCCGGGTCCTACGCTATTTCGAAGTCGTACAACGCGCGAAGCGCTTCGCACACCAACCCGCCGGTGCGTCCCGGTGGGTTTTATTTTGCGCCGTGGCAAAAACCTACGGAGCTGCGCCGGGGCAACGAAGTTTCTGGCGAAGAGTTGCGCGGCTGTAACGAATATCCTATCGCGGCCGTGCCGGACACTCGAATTCCGCGCAACGTAAAATGCATCTGAGTCAGTCCGACACACCCTAGCGCCGCGGCAAACGGCGGAGCGGGCACGCTGTGCATACCCTGTTAATCGACCTGCCGCTGTTCCTGATCTACTGTGTGCTGTTGGTCGTGTGTTGGTGCATGACCCTGTTCGGCCTGCCCGGCAATTGGTTGATCCTGGTGCTGGCCTGCGCCGTAACCTGGCTCGCCCCGGCGGAATCGCGTCTCGAGACGGCACCGATCATCTTGGGCGCGCTATTGGCGCTGGCCGTCGGCGGCGAGGCCGTCGAATTTGCCGCCGGATCAGCCGCCGCGAATCGCGCCGGCGGAACACGTCGCGGCGCCGTCGGGGCGCTCGGCGGAGCAATGCTGGGTGCGATGGCTGGCGCCATGGTCGGGCTGCCGGTGCCGATTATCGGCTCGGCCGTGGCGGCCATCTTGGGCGGAGCCGTCGGCGCTATGGCCGGCGCGCTGGCGCTGGAATTTCACGGCGGTCGCGGCCTGGTCGCCAGTTGGCGCGTGGGACACGCCGCCTTTTGGGGCCGGCTATTCGGCACCCTGTCGAAGGCGGCGATCGGCGCCGTGATGGTCGTCGTCGCCGCGATCGCAGCAATGGCCTGATTAACGGTATGGCCCGAAGGGCCGCACTCCTTATGTCTGTAGCAGCCCTGCCAGTTCGTTGACGCAATCGTCGACTTTCACGCGCCATTGCTTCAGCGAATCGCGGTCACGGAACGTTACGGTCCCGCCCGACAGCGTTTCGCCGTCGACCGTAATGCAGACCGGCGTCCCGACTTCATCCTGCCGGGCGTAGCGGCGGCCGACCGCTCCCTTTTCGTCGTAATAGACGTTGAATCGCTTCTTCAGGTCGCGATAGATCTTCTGCGCCACCTCGGGCATGCCATCCTTCTTGACCAGTGGGAACACGGCCGCTTTCACGGGCGCCAGCCGCGGGTGCAGCTTCAAGAACACGCGCTCGCGCGGGTTGCCGTTCTCGTCGGGCACCTTGTCCTCGGTATAAGCCTCGCACAGAAACGCGAGCGTGGCCCGATCCGCGCCAGCCGAGGGCTCGATAACGTGCGGTATGAAACGCTCGCGCGTGATGTCGTCGTAGTACGACAGGTCCTTGCCGCTGCCGCGATGGCGCGGCTTACCGTCGGCATCCTTCTCGACAACCAGTTGATCCCCCTCGCGCACAAGCTTCCCTTCCATGTGGCTGCGCAGATCGAAATCGCCACGATGGGCGATCCCCTCCAGCTCGCCGTACTCGCCCGGCGGCAGGAAGGGGAACGCATATTCGATGTCGGCTGTGCCGCAGGAATAATGGCTCAGCTCGTCCTTGTCATGATCGCGCAGCTGCAAACGATCGCCGGCCAATCCTAGGTCGGTGTACCAGCGGTAGCGGCGGTCGCGCCAATACTTGTACCACTCGGGCGATTGGCTGGGATGGCAGAAGAACTCGATCTCCATCTGCTCGAACTCGCGCGAGCGGAACGTAAAGTTGCGCGGTGTGATTTCGTTGCGAAAGCTCTTGCCAGCCTGCGCGATGCCAAACGGCACGTTAACCCGGCTGCTGTCCACAACGTTCTTGAAATTGACGAAAATTCCCTGGGCCGTTTCCGGGCGCAGAAAGGCCGTTCCTTCTTCGCCGGCCAGGGCCCCGACCGTCGTCTTGAACATCAGGTTGAATTCGCGCGGCGTCGTTAGCGTACCGAGCGCCTTGGCGTCCGGACCGAGCACTTGAGAAAAATCAGCCCGAGAATGATCGAGCCGAATTCCTTCAGCAACAGATTGATCCTCGACTTGTTTCATCAGGCTGGTGACTGCGGCAACCTGGGCGAGTGACACGGCGGGCCCATCCCACGTGAGGTCGCCTTCGTCCTTTGCTCGCAGTCCGAAAAACTTCAACGCGCGTTGCTTGATTTGGTCGTCATGATGCGACTCCGCCATCGTCGTCACGAATATTTTCTTATCACGGTAGCTGACCCAGCGTCCGCGCACCTGATCGTGGCGGTAGCGCTTCTTGGACTCTCGGCAATCGACCATGAAATCGTGGAACAGGTCGTAATGCCCCGAAACTTTCCAGATCTGCGGGTGCATGATGATCGTGGAATCGAGCCCCACCATCTGAAACGCGCTCGGCGCGCCGGCCGGGGCGGTCAGATCGTCGTGGCCGGTGATCATGTCCCGCCACCAGGCCTCTTTGATGTTCCGCTTCAGCTCGGTCCCCAACGGGCCATAATCCCAGAAGCCGTTCAGGCCGCCGTAGATTTCGCTGGATTGAAAGAGAAAGCCTCGCCGCTTGCAAAGCGAGACCAGTTTGTCCATGTCCATCGTCGTGCCTTGTCGCTGACCTCTCGCCGCGGCTGCGGAGAGACTGGGTGCTGCTGAACCGTGGGAAACCGACCAGTGTACCGCCCCCGCGTAGGGAAGGTCTAGCACGGCCGCGGGCAGATAGTGTCTTAAGTTTGAATGGCACTCGGATAAGGAATGCTCGCCATCCTCGGAAATCGGGGGTGCGCGATGAATAGTCTCAGGCCGCTTTGGCATGGGATTTGGGCACGGTTAGTCCATGCGGCAGTGTTGACCATAGCGATAGAACTCTTTGTGGGCGTGATCGTAGGTGCCGCATTCATCAGTGACGTGGAGCGCCCCGGTGCTGTCGAAATAAATGGCTGTCGCAAAGAATACCAGCGTCAAGTCGCCGTTTTCGATTCCCCGAAGCGTTTCTTCCTTCATCTCCGGAATGTCGGCAGCACTGCCGGATTGATGAGCGCCGGGCGGAAGTGGAACGAGATGGAGATCGACGTCGTCGAACTTTGCATCCCCGAATGTGCGACCTCCGCCAAAGATCGCGAGGTCAATTGCCGTTCCCTTAGGGGGAGTATCGATGACCTTAACCTCAAGGCCATCGAAAAGCAGCCACGCGGGCGTTTTACCCACGTTGTTCATGACACTCGTGCATTCCGGTCGCTTTCCGAGGGTAAGCGTGCCGATTTTCGTATTGTGGATCATGACCCATGGTCTTTGGTCCAACTGCACAGCGTCAAGTTGCCCCTCCGTGGCTTCCAACTGGCGCTCCGTCAGCGAAATCGAGTCCCGCATCTGGCAGCCCTGCCAAATTGCAATTCCAAATCCCATTCCAGCGAACAGCGTCAGCAGCCCGTTGAACCACATCTGCCGCCGCTCAAGTTGCTCCATTACCTCGTCATGGGAGCGATGTTCGTGGCTTCTTGGGCTTGCGCTCATTTTGGAATGAAATGGGCCAGCGACAGTCCGCGGCACGCCAGCAGACAGCATCGAATACGAGGTGTCGCTTTGATCGTCCTGTCGCTTTGCGCTTCGGCGCTCTGCGCCTTCTTGATCGCTACTTCGTGAGCTAACGGCCGCCATCAGCATCGTGTAAGACGCCTGCAAGCCGCATCTTAAAAGTCCTGCGAACCGCCAAGATAATTTCGATGTCCAATTACGCATGCGATATATCTCTGCCGTCTAATCAATCCGTTCTTTTCGGAGAGCGGCCCGCGTCTTGGCGGCGCAGGGGCCTTATACGCCCCGTTAGGGACCGGCTTCGGCCGGCTAGGTTCGATTCCTACGTTCTCCGCTCATGCTTTGGCGCTACGCCTAGCAGCTCTGAGCAAGCATTCCCTTGCCCATTCCGACGTGGTGACTCCGGCATTGCGCGCGGCCGATTCGACGGCTGCCCAGCCTTCGTCATCCATGCGGAAATAACGCTTGGGAGTTTGCCCAGTGGCCGGGCGACCGATCTTGGGTTTAGGTGTTTTCATGACCACAGTATATGGGCACCCAAAAAGAATTCAATACTTCACTTTGTGTGTGGACACAAAGGATCGATTTCTATAGAATGTACGCAGCAGTTGGGAGCCATGAGCCCAACAAAAAACCCCGGGTCAGCCTTGCAGGGCCGACACGGGGCGAACAACAATCCGGCGGTTGAGCGCCAGAATGCTGCGGTACTTCATTCTTGCACGCTTATCCGCCCTAGTCAAAAGGGATTTGGGATGGCGCGTAGGGATTTCCAAGCAGTTCGTGATCGATTTGCAAATGACAACGGCTTGCCGTTCGGCAGATTGCTTAGCCGCGAGTACGTGTTGAGCGTGTTGGAGGGTGAAGGACACGCCTATCGTAATCGCGTTTTCTGCCCCTTGGTGACGCTGTGGGGTTGGCTCAGCCAGTGCTTGTCGCAAGACAAGTCGCTGAACGAAGCAGTGTCCCGAATTCTCGCTCACCGCGTTGCGACCGGGCTGCCGGCCTGCGCGGCAACGTCGTCAAGCTATAGCGAAGCACGCTCGCGATTCCCAGCGACTGTTATGCAGCGCATGGGCAAAGAGATCGGCCGCAAGGTTCACGACAACGCCGACGGTTCTTGGAACTGGCGCGGCCGACAAGTGTTTCTAGCGGACGGTACTGGCTTCACGATGCCGGACACGCCCGAGAATCAATTGGCATGGCCGCAGAGCAATCGTTCGCCGCAGGGGTTAGGGTTCCCGATCATGCGTGCCGTTGCCCTGATCTCGCTCGCCACCGGCGCAGTGATCGACATGGCGTTCGCGCAGTACAAGGGGAAAGGCACTGGCGAGATAAACTTGCTCCGCAGCATGTTGAGCGGTCTCAATCGCGGCAACGTGCTGGTCGCCGATCGATACTATCCCTCTTTCGCTACGGTCGCGATGCTTCAGGATGTCGGCGTTGATCTTGTTTCAATAAGCCATCACACACGGCAGGTTGATTTCGCGGCCGGCCATGTTCTCGGCCCGAAGGATCATATCGTTGACTGGCATCGGCCCCAGGGTCGCAGCTACATAGACCCGACGGTCCACGCTGCGTTACCGCCGACGGTAAAGGTTCGCGAATTCGCTCTCGCAATAGAGGACCGGGACGGCGGCAAAGAAGAAGTGATCGTCGTGACGACGATTGCTGATCCGACGATTCCCCAAAAAGAACTAGCCGACCTGTACTGGGCGCGCTGGAACTGCGAACTGGATATCCGATCGATCAAGCACAGCCTGCATATGGACGTGCTGCGATGCAAGACGCCCGATATGGTTCGTAAGGAAATCTGGTGCCACCTACTGGCCTACAACCTCATCCGGGGAACGATGGTTGAATCCGCCAAGCGGAACGACGTGCTGCCGCGACAATTGAGCATCAAGGGAACCATGCAGGCGGTCGAGTCGTTCACGCCCGCGATGATGGCAATAGACGGCAGCGAGACGCTGTACAACGCCCTGCTGGCTACCGTGTCAGCCCACCGCGTTGGCAATCGACCCGGACGGCAAGAGCCGCGTTTCAAGAAGCGCCGGCCCTGCTGGACCGACTACATGACTATTCCCCGCAGTAAATCCAAACGGAGATTGGCGGCCAAATGACAATCCTTAACCGAGTGCCATTCTGTCTTAAGTTTGTGGTGCTGGGGGATATGAACTGCATCCATTCAATATTCTCGGATCAAGTTCGTAGTGCGCCCCGATTGCCGGTAGACCTGCGCCTCGGGGATCAGTTCTCGCACGCGCTTTGCATCTTCGGGAGTGTGTCCAACTCCGAGCACCACGAAATCTATGGGGGTGTCTCCCAGCACTCGGCGCCAGAACGGAATCCGGGCCCATTCGGCCTTCGGAGGTACTGCCGGCCTAAAGATTCTTCCAGGGCTATCGGCGTACCACCGACCTTCGTAAACGCTCTCGAGTATGTTCTTGCGGGCGCGGATGAAGTTCAATTCCCACGCGAGCCAGACCGCGAACGCCGTAACCACCACGAACATTGTTCGCAAAGAAAATCGCAACCAGCGTCGGCGGGTGGGAGGGCCGGTGGGCATGAGGCCATTCTACCCCCGGCTCCGCTGCGATAAAGATAAGCGGTGGGCCGTGGTGGGGTGCCCTGCTCGTCGCGGGTCTCCTCTTTTGCGAAGAAAATGACACACAGGTTTCCTGGTCAACGCCAGGAGACCTGCGAACTCTGGGGCCGGGGCTGGCGACCTGTGCCTCGTCTTCTGTAACTGGCCTCTGTGAGGCCGGGACCTCACTCTTCCCCACTCCGCCGGGTAGCTAGAATAAGGCGATCGAACACGGCGCCGGCATGAACCAGGGATCGCTACAGTCCCGCCTGCGACTCTATCAGTCCGGCAAGCCTTTCCGCGAACGCAAGCTGAAGTCGCTCTTCCCATCGCTTGGCAAGCCGAAGTAATCTCGCTAGTTCGCAGCGCAAGCATCGTGAGGAAGCTCCGTCATCTTTGCAGGGAGGCAAACGGTCATGGCAACCCGCGCACGAAGATCTCGCCGGCTCGTTTTTAGTTTGGGAACTATGTTCCTGGTTGCCTCGTGCATAGCGATTGTCGTCGCCAAGCTGGCTAGCACACGCACGTTGGTCGAGCAGCGCGTTCATTTGCTCAAGGAATTCGGCGGCGGCTCCTGCCTATTTGCCGCCGGGCTCATGCCCGCCGACGCCGTGCCACGCATTTCCTGGATCCGGCGCGCCTTCGGCGACGTCGCCATTCCGTCGCTGATGTACGATCCCCGTCTCGATCTGGACGGCCAGGAACTGCTTCGCGCCCGGCAGCTCTTCCCCGAAGCCAAGATTCGCGTCTGGGCGGGACTAGTAGTCAACCAGTTGCCCGCCGGAGTGATGCTGGCAACGAGCGAAGCCGTGGGGGACCCCTCCCAGGAAATCCAAACACGAATCGGTAACGACCCGCCCTGACGAGTACGACGCTTCGGGTTCAGGCTTGCCGAATCTCCCACGCTTTCAAATCCAGCTCGGCCACGAATGGGAACCGATCGAGCGCTGCGCAATCGGGAATATCGCGGCTCAAGCCGATGCGGTGTAGATTACGTCCCCCTTTGCTTTCGGCCAAAGTCTTGGCCAGCCACTCGGTCGACAAACCCCCGGCAAACAATTCCGCCGGCGGCAGTGCCGCTTGCCAGGCGTCTCGCGCAATCCGAGCCTGATCGTTCAGCGTCACCCGCGACCAGGCACCTGCCGCAAGCGGATCGTCCGGCTTCATCAGTTCGTGCGTAATCGCCCCGGCGGCCAGCACATCCTCGCGCGTGATTTCGCCTTCGGTTCCCGCGCACAGCAGATGTACATTTTCGGAGTCGCGCAGCTGCGTTACGATCGCGTGCAAGCTGACAAAGCTTCCCAGCAGCACCCGCGCCCCCTGCCGACAGTGCAGCATCGCTCGCGTGCCGTTGGTGGTCGTAAAGACGAGCGTTTTTCCCATAACGCGCTCGGACGTGAACTCGCGGGGCGAATTCCCCAGATCAAATCCGTCGATCGGCAGCCCACCCCGTTCGCCAGCCAACAGCGGGCGCACTCCGCCGACGGCGTCCGCAGTTTTCTCGGCCGTCCGTTTTGCTTCGTCGATTTCGCCGCAGGGAATCACGCGCGGCACGCCCGCGGCCAGGGCATACGTGATCGTCGTCGTCGCGCGCAAGATATCAATCACGACCACCGTCGCGCCGGCGAGCGCCTCGGGCGTGGTCAACTGCGGCAGAAAATGAACCTGAATCGTCGGCATCGGGGTGCTCCTTCACGTTGGTGCTCTATCTTAGCGCCCGCGGCCGGTAGCGAAAACTGGCTCTGGCCGATCTAGCAAAACGAATAAGGTATGATGTCCGAGCGGCGCGGCGCCCTCGGAAGTTGTTTCAAAACCACGTGTCGAGCGATACTCGGGTGCCACTGCTAGCTCGTCTAGCAGTGTCGTCCCACCGAGCCGCACTGCTGGGCAAGCCAGCAGTGGCACCCCATGCTGGTTTTGAAATAGCTTCCCAAAGAATCAGAACAAAAGACCGTCTGCCGCTCGTTCGCGCACTTGGAGCCCATCGCGATGCAAATTCTGACGATCGACGTCGGCGGAACGCACGTCAAAATTCTGGCCAGCGGACAGACCGAGCCTCGCAAGTTTCCCTCCGGCCCCACGCTGTCGGCCGCGGACATGGTGCCGCGCGTGCAAGAGTTGGCCGCCGACTGGCAGTACGACCACGTCGCGATCGGCTATCCCGGCCCCGTACTGCGCGGCAAACCGATCGGCGAGCCGCACAACCTGGCCCCGGGCTGGGTCGGTTTCGATTTCGCCACGGCCTTCAATCGCCCGGTAAAGCTCATTAACGACGCCGCCATGCAGGCGCTGGGAAGCTTCGAGGGGGGGCGCATGCTCTTTCTTGGGCTCGGCACGGGGCTCGGCTCGGCGATGGTCATCGATGGGCTGCTCGAACCGATGGAGCTGGCCCACCTGCGCTATCGCAAGCGAACGTACGAAGACTATGTCGGTCTGCGTGGGTTGGAACGCTTCGGCAAGAAACGCTGGCGCATGCTTGTGAACGACGTCGTGAAAACGCTCTCCGCGGCGCTCGAACCCGATTACGTCGTGCTCGGCGGCGGCAACGTCAAGAAGCTGAAAACACTGCCGCCCAACTGCCGCCCCGGCGACAACGCCAACGCCTTCCGCGGAGGGTTTCGCCTGTGGGACCAAACCGCTACGCTGTCGGCGGACGCATCCTCCGGCCCGATCCCCCCCGCGATCACGACGGATCAATCGAAGATGAACGACGCACCGAAGAAGAATTCCAAGACGCCACCCGCCTGGCAAGCACTCACGGCACACTACGAAAAGGTCAAAGGCCAGCACCTGCGGCAGCTCTTCGCCGACGATCCGGCGCGGGCCGATAAATTCTCGGTCGATGCCGTCGGTCTGCACCTCGACTATTCGAAAAATCGCGTCACCACCGAGACCATGACACTGCTGCGGCAACTGGCCGACGCCGCCGGCCTCGCCGAGCGTCGCGATGCCATGTTCCGCGGTGAGCGCATCAACATCACCGAGAACCGCGCCGTGCTGCACGTCGCGCTGCGAGCGCCCAAGGGTGAAAAAATCGTCTTCGACGGCCAGGATGTCGTCCCTGAAGTGCATGCCGTGCTCGACAAGATGAGCGCCTTTGCCGATCGCCTGCGCAGCGGAGCCTGGCTGGGGCACACCGGCCGGCGGATTCGCAACATCATCAATATCGGCATCGGCGGATCAGACCTGGGCCCGGTGATGGCCTACGAGGCACTGCGTCATTACAGCGACCGCAGCCTGACGTTCCGCTTTGTGTCGAACGTCGATGGCACCGACTTTGCCGAAGCCGTGCAAGGGCTAGACGCTGCGGAGACGTTGTTCATCGTCTCGTCGAAGACCTTCACCACGCTCGAGACAATGACCAACGCCCATACGGCTCGCGATTGGTCGTTGAAGACGTTGCGGGATGAGTCGGCCGTGGCCAAACACTTCGTGGCCGTCTCGACCAACGAGAAAGAAGTCAAAAAGTTCGGCATCGATACGGCCAACATGTTTGGCTTCTGGGATTGGGTCGGCGGCCGGTACTCGATGGATTCGGCCATCGGACTGTCGACGATGCTGGCCGTGGGCCCGGACAATTTCCGCGCCATGCTGGCCGGCTTTCACGCCATGGACGAGCATTTCCGCACCGCGCCGTGGGAGCGGAATCTGCCCGTGATCATGGGGCTGCTGTCGATCTGGTACAACGATTTCTTCGGCGCCGAAACGGTCGCCGTGCTGCCGTACGATCAATATCTGAAGCGCTTTCCGGCCTACTTGCAGCAGCTCACGATGGAGAGCAATGGAAAGCATGTCACACTCTCGGGCGCGCCGGTCGAACATGCCACCGGGCCGATCTACTGGGGCGAGCCGGGCACCAACGGCCAGCACTCGTTCTATCAATTGATTCACCAAGGCACGCGAATCATCCCGTGCGACTTCCTGGGCTTCTTGCACACGCTCAACCCGCTCGGCGATCATCACGATCTGCTCACCGCCAACTTGCTGGCACAGACCGAAGCCCTGGCATTCGGCAAAACGCCGGAGCAAGTCAAAGCCGAAGGAACGCCCGACTGGCTCGTGCCGCACCGCGTCTTCGAAGGGAACCGTCCGACCAATACGATCATGGCCGATCGGCTCACGCCCGAGGTGCTGGGCAAGCTGGTCGCACTGTACGAGCACAGCGTCTTTACGCAGGGCGTTATCTGGGATATCGACTCGTTCGATCAGTGGGGCGTAGAGCTGGGTAAGGTCCTGGCCGGGCGGATTATTCCTGAATTGAAATCGGCCGACGAACCCAAGCTCGCGCACGACAGCTCGACCACGGCCCTGATCCGCCGCTACCGCGCCGCCCGCCACGGCGCGTCGTAGTGTAAAAACCCCTCTGCCTCCGGGAGAGGGCAGGGTGAGGGCGAATCGCCTGGCGACGCCGCGCCACAAAAAACCGACCCGGCAAGAACGCGGAGACTGAGCAATGCCCAACTCGGCTTACCGCGGACCGCTCGAGCGCGTTAACGACTGCTGCTGGCGGATTCCCAAGAGCTATCGGGCAGGCATGCGCGTCGATGGCGTGGTTTATGCCGACGAAGCGATGATCAAGACGATTCGCTCGGACGCGGCGCTTGAGCAGGTCGCGAACGTCGCGTTCCTGCCCGGCATTCAGTTGGCCAGCCTGGCGATGCCCGACATTCACTGGGGCTACGGCTTCTGCATTGGCGGCGTGTGCGCGACTGATCCCGACGAAGGGGGCGTGATCTCGCCGGGGGGCGTTGGCTACGACATTAACTGCGGCGTGCGTTTGATGCGCACCGGTCTGGCCTGGGATGACGTGAAGCCGAAACTGCCGGCGCTCGTCGAAGAATTGTTTCGCCAAATTCCGGCCGGAGTCGGCGGCGAGGGACGCTATCACTATTCGCCGCAAGAGCTCCGCCAATTGATGGCCGAAGGGCCAAGCTGGCTGATCCCGCGCGGACTGGCGACGCCCAGCGATATCGACCATACCGAGGCGCGTGGCTGTCTCGACGATGCCCGGCCTGACCTGGTCAGTGCGCGAGCGCTGGAACGAGGCCGTGCGCAGTGCGGCACGTTGGGCGCGGGAAATCACTTCCTCGAAGTGCAAGTCGTCGACGAGGTCTTCGACGAGCAGGCCGCGGCCGCGATGGGGCTCGCGCAACACCAGGTCTGCGTGATGATTCATTCCGGCTCGCGCGGCTTGGGCTACCAGGTGTGCGACGATGCATTGCGCGATCTGCGCGGCGCGCCGGAGAAGTACGGCATCGCGCTGCCCGATCGGCAACTCGTTTGCGCGCCGATCGACAGCCCCGAGGGCGAACGCTATCTGGGAGCGATGCGGGCGGCCGCGAATTACGCCTGGTGCAACCGGCAGCTCTTGATGCATCAAGCACGCGAGGTGTTCCAGACGGTCTTCGGCCGTTCGTGGGAATCGCTATGGATGAGCCTGGTCTATGACGTGGCGCACAATATCGCCAAGTTTGAAGAGCACCTGGTAAATGGTCGCGCGAAGCGGGTGTGGGTGCATCGCAAAGGGGCAACCCGCGCCTTCCCGCCGGGGCATCCCGAGGTGCCCGACATGTATCGCGCCATCGGTCAGCCGGTGATCATTCCGGGGGACATGGGGCGGGCAAGCTGGGTCCTGGCGGGGCAGGATGGTAGTATGCAGCAGACGTTCGGTTCGGCCTGTCACGGCGCCGGACGAGTGATGAGCCGTACGGCCGCGATCAAACACGCCGAGGGGCGGCGCATCGATGCCGAGCTGGCAGCCCGCGGCGTGATTGCCCGAGCCCGCAGTTGGAAGGGGCTGGCCGAGGAGCAGCCGGACGCCTACAAGAACGTCGACCACGTGGTCGACGTCGTCCATCGGGCGCAACTGGCGAAGAAAGTGGTTCGCATGCGGCCGATCGGCGTGATCAAGGGATAAGTTTGGGTCGGCGAGCAGTTTGTTCGCAGCAAGTGGTACGAAATGTCGCGTGTCGTGTTAGCAATGTCGGGTGGGGTCGATTCCAGCGTGGCCGCGCATCTACTGCGCGAAGATGGCCACGAAGTGATCGGCGTCTTCATGCGGCATGGCGAGACGACCGAAACGGCCTGCGCGACGACCGCCGAAGGCTCTGCTGGCGACTCGCTGCCAATTCTTTCCAATCGCTTGGGTCACAAGCAAGGATGCTGCACGGCCAGTGACGCGGCCGACGCGCGGCGCGTCGCGGATCGCTTGGACATCCCGTTCTATGCGCTCGACTTTCGCGACGACTTCGGCCGGATCATGGATTACTTCGTCGACGAGTACACGGCCGGCCGCACCCCCAACCCCTGCGTGATGTGCAACAACTGGTTGAAGTTCGGCACACTGGCCGACTATGCCGACAGCGTCGGAGCCGACTTCATCGCCACCGGACATTACGCGCGACTCGTGCGTACGAACGAAGGTGACACACCTGCTCTACTGCGCGGGGTCGACCCGACCAAGGATCAGTCGTATGTGCTGTTCGGCGTAAAGCGCGAGATTCTCCGCCGGGTAATGCTGCCGATCGGCGATTTTCCGAAGAGCGAAATCCGGGCTCGGGCGCGCGAGCTGGGTTTGCGCGTGGCCGACAAGCAGGATAGCCAGGAAATCTGCTTCGTGACCGACGACTATGCCGATTTCGTGCGTCGGCGGCGCGGCGACGTCGATCTCTCGGGCGAGATCGTCACCACCGACGGCCAGGTCGTCGGCCGGCACGAGGGGCTCGAGAATTTCACCATCGGTCAGCGCAAGGGGCTGGGCATCGCCTTCGGCACGCCGCGTTACGTGGTGCGATTAGAGCGCGACGCGCGACGCGTCGTGATCGGTACGCACGAGGAACTGGCTTGCCATCGGCTGACAGCGCGCGATGTGAATTGGCTGGTCGATCTGCCGGCCGCGCCGTTTCGCTGCCACGTGAAGATTCGCTACCTCAGCCAGCCCGTCGCCGCCACGGTCGAACCGACAGGCCCTGACCGCTTCATAGCGACGCTCGACGAGCCGAAGCATGGCGTAGCACCGGGTCAGGCGGCCGTCTGCTACGAAGGCGATCGTGTACTGGGCGGCGGTTGGATCGAATAGCGATCCGTCACCAGCGCTACTTACTGACCGTGGCCATCGTCTCTTCTTCGGCCGGCGCGTCGACCGGTAGTGGCTTGATGCCGTGCGTAAAGAATCGTCCCAGCGGTCCGGCCAGAACCGCCGGCATCAGCACCAGGTCAGCGAACAGCCCCCAGGTCAGCAGCAGCAACATCAGCAGGCCGAACATTTTGGTCGGCACAAACGAACTGAGACCGAACACGGCCAGCCCAAAGCCGACGATGATCGAGCTTTGCGCCATCGCCACCGCGGCATTGCGATAAGCGTAAATCGCGGCCGTGCGGCGGTCGTAACCTTTGGCGATGCCGTAACGAAACCAGGTAATATAGTGCGCGGCATCGTCGACCGAGACTCCCATCGCGACGCTGGCGGTCATCATCGTGCCGATATCGACAATGGCGCCGCTGTAGCCGAGGATGCCGAAGACCAGGGCCATCGGCCACACGTTGGGGAACATCACGAGCAGCCCGGCCGGCACGCTGCGATAGACAATCGCCATCACCGCGGCCATGATCACGAAGGCCATGAAGAAACTTTCGACCAATCCTTCGAGCAATGCCCGCTCCGCCTTGTAAACGACGGGCGTGACGCCGGTCACGACGGCCGACACCCCTTCGACATGCTTCTCCTTCTCGGCGTCGAGGATCGGTTGAATCTCGCGGCGGATCACGCTGACGAACTGGCCGTAATCGATGTCTTCGCTGCCGATGAGGCGCAGGCTGACGCGCCATAGATCCTCGTCCTTACCATCGGCCGTATCGCGGCTGAGATAATCGCCCAGCTCATAGTCGCGACGATGTTCGGAAAGCTGTTTGTTAAAGACGTCCCGACGAACATAGTCGGGATTGCGCATCAGCATCCGGCCGAAGGCCCCGCCCGATCGTTTGGCCGATGGCGGTGCTGGCTGGTCGGCCGGCAGTGGCGGAGTAAACGTGGCCGCGGACATCGTGCTCGAAACCTCGGGCAGCGATTGCAAATGCTGCTGTATGCGATCGACCAGTTCCAGCCGATCGAGGAACTTCATCTTGTTCGTGTGGTTGTCGAAAACCACCACGACCTCGGTGGGCACCAGGCCGCCGAGGTTCTGCTCGAGCCAGGCGTATTCCTTGACGACGTCCGCCTCGGGCGAGAACAGGTTGCCGATGCTGACCGAGGTCTTGATCCACCAAGTGCCGATGCCGAACCCGACCAGCGTGACGGCGAAGGCCACGCAAATCCAGCCGTTGTTTCGCACCACGCCCCAAGCCAGTCGCAGGCCGATGCGATTCAACAGTGACGGATGACGCGTGTTTTCCAACGGGTCAGCCGGTGGCGGCGGAGGCAGCCTTGGCGGCCACAATTGCAATACCGAGGGAACGCACAAAAACAGCAACGTCAATGTCGCCATCACGCCCAGCGAGGCATAAAAGCCGAAAGAGCGGATCGGCACCAGTTCGCTCGTACAGAGCGACACCAGCCCGATAGCCGTTGTCGCCGCCGACAGCGTGCAGGGAACCCAGGCGCGATGCAGGGCTCGACCGGGCGCCCCAGCGAGTCCCCCTTCGTGTACGGCATTGCGATAGTAGTTGATGATGTGGATCGCGCCGGACAGCGAGGCTGTGTAAACCACAGGCGGCATCGAATACAAAATCGCGTCCATCGTGCTGCCGGTGAAGTAGACGGCCGCCAGCGCGATGAACGCGCTATAGATCGCGCCGGCGATGATTAGCGCCGTGAGATACAACTGCCGCATACACCAATACGACAGTCCCAATCCGACCAGCGCCGAAAAAATCGCCAATTGCCGCAGCGTCTTCTGCCCTTCCATATCGATCGCCACGTTGTCGACCGGCGGCCCCCCCATGTAGATCTGTTTATGGGGCAGGTCCGTGGCCAGCTCTGCGGCGCGATACAACTCGTCCAGTGTGTAGTGCAGGTCATCCTGGGCGTGCTTGGTCAGCGAGACGACGGCGCTAGTTTGTTTTTTGTCTTTGCCCACCAGAAGACCCGCCAGACGCTTGATGGCCTCGTCGCGCGGCAGGTTCGTCGGCGGCTCGGTCAGCCGATGCACCAACTCCGGCCCGGTCAGTACGCTGGAAAAGAGCGACGTGTCGATCGGACTGTGATCTTCGCTCGAGCGGGGCGCGACCAGGCGCGCAAATTTTTCGACGCGCGGGTCGTCGAGCGTGGCTCCTTCCCAACTGACAAGGACCTGCGTCTCGTTCTCGAAGTGCGACTGGAACCAGCGGTAGTCCTTGGTCTCTGCGAAGGTCGCAGGCAACCAGTCCTGGACGTCGTTGCGATTGGTCTGGGCCGCCTTGTTCGCGCCGTACACCAGCACCGGAAACACGATCAGTACGGAAGCCAGGATGATCCGGCTGTAGCGTTCGTAGAAGGTCGGTTTCACAGGGTACTCAAGGCGGTCGACAAATGATGGAAATCAACTGATTGCACTCGGCGCGCACGATCTCATCGAAAAGGTACGAGCGCCTGCCGGCCCTTCCCGCTGCAATCCTCGGACCAGCGACGGAGAATTTCGTCCGCCAGCTTAGCAAAATCACCCCGGGCCGAATAACCCGATTCGGCTGCCGCGGACGCTGCCTACTCGCCGAGGGTGCTTTTGCGCCGCAGAATGTGGTGATAATGCTGGGCAAAACGATGGGCTTCGTCCCGCACATATTGCAGCAGGCGCAGAGCGTACGAATGCCGGCTGAGCCGTAACGGGTCGGGCTGGTCGTTGAGGTAAATCTCTTCCTCGCGTTTGGCCAGCGAGATGACCGTCGGCGGCGTGATTGAAAGCTCGCTAAAGGCGGCCATCGCCGCGTTCAACTGGCCGCGTCCGCCGTCGACCAGCAGCAGATCGGGGAAGACGTCTCCTTCGTCCGACAATCGTTTGAAGCGCCGCGCCACGACTTCGTGGATGCTGGCAAAGTCGTCGATGCCGCCCACGCCGCGAATCTTGAATCGCTTGTAGCCAGGCTTGAAGGGGAGACCGTCGATGAACTGCACCAGGCTGGCCACGGTCTCACCCCCGCCCAGGTGCGCGATATCGACCCCCTCGATCGTGCGTGGCGCGACGTCGAGCTTAAGCACTTTCTTCAGTCCCGTTAGCCCCTTCTTGGGATCGATGTAAAACACCTCAGGCTGGACGTGGGTATCGAGCTCGCCGCGGCGGTCGAGCGTTTCGAGGGCGTAAATCTCGTCGCGCAGTCGGGCGGCCTTCTCAAACTTCAGCTCCGTGGCGGCGGCCGTCATCTCGGCCCGCATTTCTTTCAACAGCGAAGCTTTCTTCCCTTCGAGGAACATGCGCAGGCGAGCAATGTCGCGGCGATATTCCTCTTTCGAAATCCGCATGTTGCATGGCGCCGTGCATTGCTGAATGCTGTGCAACAGGCAGGGGCGAAACCAGCGCCATTTTTCGTCCCCCTCTTCGATGTCCAAGCTGCAGGTGCGGAATTTGAAAATCTTCTGCAATACCTGGATCGCACCGCGTAGGCTGCCGGCACTGGCGAACGGTCCGTACAGCTTTGTGCCGCGATCCTGTGGCTCGCGCGTGAATTCAACACGCGGAAAATCTTCGCGCACGAAGATTTCCAAGTAAGGAAAGCTTTTGTCGTCTTTCAGATCCCGGTTGTACTTGGGCTGCACATCCTTGATCAGCCGCGACTCGATCAATAGCGCGTCGACTTCGCTATCAGCCTCCAGAAAATCGATGTCCGCGATCTCGCGGACTAGGTCGGCCGTGCGATGCTCTTCGGCGGCCGCCTTCAGGAAATAGCTACCAGCCCTCGAGCGCAGATTCACCGCCTTGCCGACATAGATCACGATCCCGGCGGCGTCCTTCATCAGGTAGACGCCGGGCGTTTGTGGGAACTCGCGGACCTTCTTCGCGGCGTACGAAAAGCCGACAGGCCCGCTCGTGCCGGGCAGACTTTCCGCGCCAGACGGCGCATCGGCTTCCGCGGCCTGATCATCGTCGGGCGGGATAGGTCCTGAGGGTTCCACCATAAGCACACGGGGGCCGGTGTTTGAGAAAAAGCCGATCGTGACGACGCCGGGCCACGCGCGGCTATCAATTATACCCCGAACGATCATGGCCGCCCCGAGCTGCCCTGCGGGATACCCCTTTGCCATCGACCGAGTGTACCTGCCGCCCGTATTCACCATGCCGGCCAAGTTTACGATCGACCCCTGAAAAGATTCGGTATAATTTCTGCAGTGGGCAGGACGCTTGCCGTGACGCCGCGCCAAGTGGCGTCGCCGGTTCGTTGCAGTTGCGAGTCAAATCGTTTCCGCAGTTCGCAGTCCATCTCCACTGGCGCCAGCCAGTCGCAGCCCCCGACGGAGAGTCGCTATGAATCAGCGCGACATTGCACGGCAGACCCTGCTCGAGCAGAACCTGCTCACGAACATTACCCACGCCCTACGAACGACGATCACCTGGGAGCCGCGCGGCAACGATCTGACAGGCAAGTTGCGCAGCCTGCGCTTTATCGCGGCGTCGCTCGAGCGCCATCTCGACCACATCATGGACCTCGAAGAGTACGACGGCTACATGTCGTCCGCCTTGGAGTGCAGCCCGAACTTGGCCGAAAAGATCACGGCGCTCAAGCAGGAGCACGAGCACTTTCGCGAGAAGACCCATCGCCTGGTAGCAAAGCTGGAACGACTCGCCAACGACGACCGCACCAGCCTGGACAAGGTGTGCGTCGAGCTGGGCGATCTGCTCAGCCGGATCGACGAGCACAGCCGCCACGAGGCCGACCTGCTGCAAGAAGCCTTCTTGCGCGACGAGGGGGGCGAGGGGTAAGGCGGTCGATCGGCGGCCAGACCGGCGCCGGCAATACTCTGGAGAGTGGCGGTATCCCGCGCCGATGGAAATTCCAGGCCCGAGCTGCATGGACTTTGGTTCCGCGGTTCGGCTAGAATCAACCGCTGAACGGGGTGGTCGTTTCCCACCAGTTTTTCCATCCGGCCCCGTTCGCGTCCCGCCCGAAATCGACCGGCCGTCTTGCTCAATCGCAGGAGCGTTACGATGCTCACTCTTTTTGGTCGCGCGACTCGTTATTGCGATGGCGTCGATCGACGCAGCTTTCTGCGAGCCGGGGCCTTGGCCCTGGGGGGGCTTTCGCTGGCCGATCTGCTGCGGCTGCAAGCCGGCGCTGAGGCAACGGCCACTTCGCAGGACGCGCATCCCACGTCGAGCGCTGCACGGTCGGGCAAAGCGGTGATCTTCGTCGAACTCGGCGGCGGCCCGTCACACTTCGAGACGTACGACCCTAAGCCGAACGCGCCGATCGAATTTCGCGGTCCGCTCGAAGCGGTCGAGACCAACCTGCCGGGCGTGTTCCTCAGCCAACACATGCGGCAGCAAGCGCGCCTGTTGGACAAGGTGGCGATCGTTCGCTCGGTGCGTCACGCGTCGAACGCGCACGATCCTTCCAGCCATTTGACGCAGACCGGCTATCTGAAGCGCGGTCAAAAGGCCGGCCTGAACGAGATGCCCAGCTTCGGTTCGGTCGCGGCACGTTTGCACGGCGCGAATGCACCGGGGCTGCCCGCCTACGTCGCATTGCCGCGGATCATGCGTAACGGCGGCGCGGCCTACCTGGGCACGGCCTACAATCCTTTCGAAACGATCACCGATCCCGGCAAGAAGAACTTCGCCGTCCGCAACCTGGCCCTCTCGACAGGGCTGAGCGTGGATCGGCTGGAAGATCGGCGCACGCTGCTCACGGCGCTCGATTCGCAGCGCCGCATCATGGATCTGGAACGCTCGTCCGAAGCGATCGACGATTTCACTCGCCAGGCGCTGGAAATGGTCACCGGGCCGCGGGCGCAAGCGGCTTTCGACCTAAATCGCGAAAAGGATAAAACGCGCGAAAAGTATGGCATGACCGACATCGGCCAATCGCTGTTGTTGGCGCGTCGCCTGGTCGAATCCGGTGTGACCTGCGTGACCGTGCGTTTCCCGGGCTGGGATAATCATCAGCAGATCGCCAAAGCCATGCGCGACCGCGGGCCGATGTACGACACGGCCATGGGCGCCCTGGTACGCGATCTCTTCTCGCGCAGCCTGGATCGCGACGTGCTGCTGGTCGCAATGGGAGAATTTGGCCGCACGCCGCGCGTGAATCGTAATGCCGGCCGCGACCACTGGGGATCGGCCATGAGCGTCCTGCTGGCCGGCGGCGGGTTGAAGACCGGCATCGTCGGCGCGACCAATAGCAAGGGCGAAACGCCGGTCGAATCTCCGTACGGCCCGGAAAATATTCTGGCTACGATCTACCGGCACCTGGACATCGATCCCTCGCAGACGTTTGCCGACCTTTCCGGCCGGCCACGCTACGTCTTGGAAGATCGCCGACCAATCACCGAGCTGATCTAGGCGCTGGCTCTTCTGCGTTCGCTGCCTGGGAACTGCGTCGATCAATGCGCGCTTGGATGCCGAAATCTGCCGCGCATCCCGGCAACAGCAAACCCCGCTAGTGCCACGGTCGCGAGGGCCAAACTCGTTGGCTCGGGCGTCAACGCGTAGTTCATGGCGTTAAGAAACAGTTGCGGATCTTGTGAGAAGAATCCGCCGGCTGCGTCATCCATCATGAACGCCGCGTTGGTAACGATCAGCACTCGACCGCTTGTTGGACCGAGTGCGTGAGCCGGAATCTCGGCCAGAACCGGCTTATTCAACGCATTCATCGTTGCCAAGGTCGTGGCGTACGGACCAAGGTTTGTAATGATTCCGGCACCGTACAACGGGATCGTCGTCACATCGCCGAAGGGGCCGTTGATGACTGGGTTCGATTGCGTCGTTGGAGTCGCGTAGAGGACTCCGCTCAGACCGTCGTCGACGATCGTCATACCGAACGGCTTAACGAATGATTCGGCAGCCGCTGTGTAAGGTATATAACCATCGGCAATCAGAAAGGCATTGCCACCGGCAAGCACAAAGTTCAAAAGCGCCGATTGTTCGCTTGTCGAGAGGGGCGTGATACCTGTGCTCTCGGTGCTGGGCGAGCCGATGACCAGGGTATTGATACCGGAGAGGAACTGCGTGGTCAGGGTCGAAGTGGATTCGATCGTGGCATTGGGAAAGTTTGTATCAAACGCGGCCTGGGCCTCGTGCGTGTAGTCTCCCATCAGGAAGTTCGCTGTCGTCGAGCGAAGCGAGTTAAACGTTCCCACGATTTGGGTCGCCCGCGCTACTACCTGGGAACCCAAAAGAACAAAACTCAAAACGGTTGGCACCAATGCTTGTCGGACACGCATAGAAATATCCTTACTCAAGGTCTTTACTCTTCGGGGAAGGCCAGTTGCTCATCGCTGTTCGGCGTAAGCTGCTGCTCGGCGGTCCGACCTCTGCCGGTCGCGGTCTGGCGGCTAGCCGAGGGCATGCACGGGTGAACCGCGTGTATGCCCCTAACGGTCTGAGACGAACCGATGACGGATTACGACCCGGCTGTTCGCGCCCATGGCGGGCAAAAGCCGCCCGAGCTTGTCTGCTGTTCCGTACCGCGTACCCTAATAAGGCGCCGGGCTTCTTGCTCTATAAACCTCGTGAAGGACTTGCGGTAAATCGACTTTAGCAAGACACAGAAATCGCGCCAATAATCAGGTCGGAATTCGGCCAATATGCCCGCCCTGAACATGCGGACTCTTACTATTCCGCATTTGTGTATAACAATTGTGCCTCGTTTGGTCGTTTAATGACCAGCTACGCTCCTCCCCCTACTGCCTGCCGAAAGAGAGTTGCCATGTTGTTGCGGAGACTCGGGCGTTTCGTTGTCGTGACTATGGTCCTCAGTGCGACCTGCATTGCCCGGGCTGAGGAACCCAAGAAGTTCAAAGGCAACCATCCCGAGACGATCGTGCCGGCCGCGGACGGTGCGCTGACATTGCCGGCCAGCAAGTGCGAAGTCTACGGAAAGACGCTCGAATACATGGCCGAGGATCGGGCGCTCGGTTGGTGGAACAGCGCGAACGATCACGCCGTGTGGAAATTGACCCACGTGAAGCCAGGCAAGTACGAACTGTGGTTCGAATGGTCGTGCGCGGACGCCTCGGCCGACAATACCTTTGTCGTTGCCGTCGGAAAGCATGAGCTAAAAGGGAAGGTGCCGACGACCGGCTCGTGGCAGACGCACAAGAAAGCGGAATTCGGCACGATCGAGCTGCCCAGCGGCGAGGCGACTCTCGAATTACGCTCAGAGGGGAAGATCAAGGAAGCGCTGGGAGACTTCCGCGAAGTGCGCCTGGTGCCCGTGAAGAAAAAGTAGCCTTCGCCTTTGCCGCCAATCTTCGTCCATCTGCGAAATCTGTGCGGATAACTTCTTCCGCAAAGATTGATTACCCAATCGTTCACATCTGCTCGACAACGTCGATGCCCAACAGTGCCAATCCCTGCTTGAGCGTTCGCGCCGTCAGGTCGCACAGCAATAGCCGGCTGGTTTTCAGCTCCTCGCTTTCGGCCTTCAACACCGGGCATTGGTCGAAGAACGTCGAGTAACGATTTGCCAGCGCAAACAGGTACGAGGTCAACTGGTTCGGGCGATAATCGGCCAGCACCGCGTCGAGCGCCTCGGCAAAACGGAGGATCTCGACGGCCAGAGCCCGTTCGGCAGCGCCTGTCAGCAATATCGGCGCCGGCTCGCGACGCAGCTTCTCGACGTCGACACCGCCACGGCGAAAGATGCTGCGCACCCGCGCGTACGCGTATTGCATGTAGGTGGCCGTGTTGCCGGTCATGGCCAGCATTTTGTCGTAGCTAAAGACGTAGTCGCTGGTGCGATTCTGCGACAAATCGGCGTACTTGAGCGCCGCGATGCCGACAGAGTTCGCGATCGCCGCTCGCTGCTCGTCCGAAAGTTCTCGGCCGTCCGGCTTGGCGTCGTCGTTCTCGGCCACGATCTTGTAGGCACGCTCAACCGCCTCGTCGAGCAACCCCTCCAGGCCGACGGTGTCGCCCGAGCGGGTTTTGAACGGACGTCCGTCATCCCCCAGCACGGTGCCGAAGCTGACATGCGCGAACTCGACCTGGTCGTATCCCCATTTCTTGGCGGTCGCGAAAAGCTGTTCGAAGTGCAGGCTTTGCCGATGGTCGACGACGTACAGCAGCGCGTCGGGATTCCACCGCTCGCGCCGATAAGAGATCGTCGCCAAGTCGGTCGTCGCATACAAAAACGCACCGTCCTTCTTCCGCACGATCATCGGCGCCGGCTGATCGTCCAGAAAGACGCAGGTCGCCCCGTCGCTTTCCCGGGCGATCCTTCGTGCGAGCAAATCCTCAACGACTGGTTGCAGCCGATCGTGATAAAAGCTTTCACCCAATGTCTCGTCGAACGTCACTCCCAGCCGATCGTAGATATGCTGAATGGCCGCCATGCAGGCCGGCATGAATTCACGCCACAAAGCCAAATTTTCGGCATCATTCGAATGCAGTTTCGCCGTCTCGGCCAATACGGCTGTTCCAATCTGCGGATGCGCGTTGGCGAGCTGGGAAAGCTTGGCGTCCCCTTCGATCGCGGCCAGCTTATGCCGCAACTCGATCAGGCCATTTTTCGTTTCGGCCAGGTCAGACTCGGCCTTACGCACGGCCTGGGCCTGCTTCTTGTCGGCCTTGGCATCGCCGCTCGCGGGGACTGCTTTCGCGGCAGCGACTTTCTGTTCGGCCGCCACGATCTGCTTCTCCAGCTCGGCCACGCGCGGCCGGCTTTCGTGGTAGTCGACCAGTTGATTCACTAGCCGATACAGTCGGGCCAGTTCGTCGACGCGTGAATGTTCGTACGCCGCGCGATCGCAGAAATTCTTAAAGCCGTAGATAATCATCCCGAACTGGGTGCCCCAATCGCCGATATGGTTATCGCCAATGGCACGATGCCCGAGGAATTTCAGCGTGCGATAGATACTGTCGCCAATGACGGTCGACCGGATGTGTCCGACGTGCATCGGCTTGGCAACGTTGGGGGCCGAGTAGTCGACAATCACGGTCCGCGCGTGCTCGACCGGGCGGATGCCTAACCGGGGATCGGCGACGGCCTCGCGTAGCCGGGCGACCAGCCAGTCGTCGCGTAGCGTCAGGTTGATAAAGCCGGGGCCCGCAATCTCGGGCGGTTGGCACAGTTCGGTCACGTCGAGCTTTTCGATGATCGCGCCCGCGACGTCGCGCGGGGGCTTGCCGAGCTGCTTGCCCAGCGGCATCGCCATGTTGGCTTGATAATCGCCGAATTTCGCGTCCTGGCTCGGACGCACCATCTCCACCAGTTCGCCCACCGCGGCGCCGCCGCTCGGCGGGTCGCTCAAGATGCCGGTCAGTGCCGTGGCAAAACGCTCTCGCAGCTTACGTAGAATATTCATCAGGACGTCGAATCGCCGGGGCGGATAACGGGAAAGAATCGCGAACGACCGGTAGGCCACCGGGTCTGCCGCGCTGCGGGATAGTGTACCGGGCCCGGCCGAAAGGGCCATCCAGAGCCAACGGTCATTGGGCCAGCCGGAAACGCGAACGGAATCCGCCGACGGCGGCGCTAACAAGAATTCGCCGGCCTCATCTCGCAGAGGCCAGCTAAATTAGGCCAGTTACAAGGCTGCTACTTGCTCAGGCGTAGCGAGCTGCTTCGCCCGTCGTCGTCGCTGCCGTCGCCATCAGTCTTGGGCGGCTCGGGCTTAACTAGCTCGGTCGGGACGCGCTTGGCCGTACACCACAGCTTGTCCAGCGAGTAATAGTCGCGCGCTTCGTCGTCGAACAGATGGATCACGATATTGCCGTAATCCAGCAGAATCCAGCGGCTTTCGACGTAGCCCTCGACCCCCAGGCGATGTTCACCCAAGTCGTCTTCCAGGCGATGATCGATCTCCTCGCTCATGGCGTGGAGTTGGCGGCGGCTGGTGCCGGTGGCCAGGACGAAGTAGTCGAACTCCGGGGTCACTTCCCGCATGTCGAGGACCATGATATCGCGTCCTCGATTGTCAGCCGCGGTTTGGGCAGCGGCCAAAGCCAACTGCAAAGCCCGATTGGAATCTTTCGACGTTTCCACGAACCGGCTGACGCTGGAAGTCGCCACGTGTGTGTTTCCTCCGGAGAAAATGCCTGGGTACCCGCATCCATTCTACTCTGTAGAGGAGGGGCTGGCCAACCGGCTGGTTCGCATTTGGCCGTGTGCATGTCGATCGGCCCGGGTCGAAACGCCGGCAAAGTTTAACCCAACAGTGGCCGGATCAACTCTCCGCCAACGTCGGTCAGGCGGAAGTCGCGTCCCTGGAACCGGTAAGTCAGCCGGCGATGATCCAGCCCCAGCAGGTGCAGGATCGTGGCCTGCAGGTCATGGACGTGAATCTGCTGACTTGGCTCGGCAGCGCCAAAGCCCAGGTCGTCGGTCTGGCCGATCGTTTGCCCGGCGCGGATGCCGCCGCCGGCCAGCCACATGCTGTAGGCCTCGATATGATGGTCGCGCCCCAGCGAACCGCGATCCTCGCCCATCGGCGTGCGGCCGAACTCGCCACCCCACACGACCAGCGTGTCGTCCAACATGCCGCGCCGTTTGAGATCACTGACGAGCGCTGCGGTAGGCTTGTCCGTTTCGAGGCAAATGTTTTCCAGCGACTCTTCCAGGTTCTCGCTGCCGCCGTGATGATCCCACTCAGTATGAAAAAGCGTGACGCAACGGACGCCGCGTTCGACCAGCCGGCGAGCCAGCAGGCAGTTGTTGGCGAACGACGCTTCTCCAGGCTTGGCACCGTAGAGCGCCAGGGTCTCGGCCGATTCGCTGGCCAGATCGATCAATTCCGGAGCGCTCGATTGCATGCGCTGCGCCATTTCGTACGAAGCGATGCGGGTGGCGATTTCATCGTCGCCAGTCGCGGCATGGCGCTCGCGATTTAGCCGGCCAATCGCTTCGATCGTGCGGCGCTGCTGCTCGCGCGTGATGCCCGAGGGCGTTGTCAGGTTGAGAATCGGATCGCCCGAGTTGCGCAGCGGAACGCCTTGATAGACGCTCGACAGAAACGCATTTCCCCACAGCGCGGCCCCAGACCGTGGCCCGCGCGGGCCAGACTTCAACACGACAAAGCCGGGCAGCTCGTGCGATTCGCTCCCCAGGGCATACAGCAACCACGAGCCCATGCTGGGGCGGCCGAATTGCGGGCTGCCGGTGGCCAGCATCATTTTCGCTGGGCCATGATTGAAGACGTCGGTCTTCATCGTCCGCAGGATGGCCAGTTCGTCGGCGATCGCGGCCGTATGCGGCAGCAATTCCGAAATCTCGTTTCCCGATTGCCCATGCCGGTCGAAGCGCCGCCGGCAACCGAGCAGCTTGGCGTCAGGTTTGATGAACGCGAATCGCTTACCGTCGGTGTACGAAGCGGGAATCGATTGGCCGTGCAGTTCCACGAGCTTGGGCTTGTTGTCGAACAGTTCGAGCTGGCTGGGACCGCCCGCCATGAATAGCTGAATGACCGATTTGGCTCGCTGAGCATGATGTGGTTTGCGCACCGCCAGTGGGTCGGTACGCGGTACCTCGGACGTCGCGGCCTGCGCTTGCGCGTCCATCAGGGCCGCCAGCGCAATGCCACCCAGGCTCAGCCCGCAATCGCTGAAAAACTGGCGGCGGCTGGCCAACGTGGCGCTGTGCGTGTTATCCGGCATGCGGTCGCTCATTCGCGGGTCATGAATTCGTCGAGGTTCAACAGCGCCCGCGAAACGGTCGTCCAGGCACTGAGCAAACGCGGATCACGAAATGCCGGAACCGGCCCGGCGCGGTCTTCGCCCGGTGCGGCCGCCGGCGCTTCGCTGAGTTCTTCGACCAGTAGTTCTGCCAGACATGCACGTTCTTCGGCGTCCGGCTCGCGCGACAGCGCCAGGCGGAACGCGTAGCGCAGTCGATTGTCGGTCGTGTCGTCTTTGCCGACGGCCAACACCCGGGTTGCCAGGGCGCGGGCCGCTTCGAAGCAGGTGTCGTCGTTCAATAGCGTTAGCGCCTGCAAAGGCGTATTCGCGCGTTCGCGGCGCGTGCAACTGGTAATGCCGTCCGGGGCATCAAGAACCTTCAGGAACGGATTCGGTGTCGAGCGCCAATAGTACGTGTACATGCCGCGACGATACGCATCCTCGCCGGCGCTGACACGCCATTCGCGCGGGCTGCGCGTCAGGGCCATCACGCCATCCGGCTGCTTGGGATGAACGCTCGGGCCGCCCACTTTGAACGACAGCAGGCCGCTGGCCGCCAACATCGCGTCGCGCACGATCTCGGCCTCGACCCGCAACCGCGACTGCCGGGCGAGCAGGTGATTGTCGGGATCGACCGTCGCCAGATCAGGGCGCGCGTGGGACGCTTGCCGGTATGTGCCCGAGGTAACGATCAACCGGTGCATCGCTTTCAAACTCCAGCCGCGAGCCATGAACTCGGCAGCCAGCCAATCCAACAGTTCGGGATGCGACGGCAGCGAACCTTGAATACCGAAGTCATTCGAGGTTTCGACCAGGCCGCGACCGAAAATCTGCTGCCACATCCGATTCACGGTGACGCGCCCCACCAGCGGATTCGCCGGATCGACCAGCCATCGCGCCAGGTCCAAACGCGAGGGGTTCTTCACTTCCGAGGGCAGCGGCGGCAGCACGCTCGGCACGTCAGGCTGAACGACCGGCCCGTTACGCAGATACTCGCCACGCACCAGGATGCGTGTCTCGCGGGGCTGCGACCGTTCGTGCATCACTAGAGTCGTGGGGACCGATTGCGAGAACTTGGCCAGCCTCGCGTTAGCCGCCGCGAGCTTCTTGGTCAGTTCTTGTCGCGCAGCGTCCGTCTTTTCGTATTCCGCCAGCAGCACATCCCGCTCGGCGGCCGATCGCTTGTCGACGGGCACGGCCAGCGCCGCGCGAACCGGCTCGGGCAGCATCAACACATCGCGCGGCGCGTCAGTTACTGCCAAACGAAACCGGCCCAACAACATGTGCGGCTTCGCATGCCGCTGTGCAAGCGAGACCACCATCTTTCGACCGGCAACCTGGCAATCGTCGCGTGGCACCAGCACCGCGGTGCGATTCAGATGCGGCGAGGTATCAACCACAAAGATCGACCAGCCCGTTTTGTCGTCGCCGTCGATCAGGTTCGAGGCGGGGAACTTCTCTTGAGCATAATCGGCCGTCGCCCATTGCCAGGGCACACGCTCAGCCGTGGCATCCCCGCCGGCGCCCGGTTGCGCCGCCAGGTCGAGTGTCACCTCGCTGAGGACGAAATTGCCATTATCGGCACGCCCTGGTCCGCCGCGCGGCAGGCGGTCGTCGACCAGCGCTTCGAGCCGGATGCCGCGAATCGTCTCGACCGGCGTGGCAGCAGTGACCGTGTAGGTGTCCACGGCTGCTCGTTCGCCGCTGGGCAGTACCGATTTGTCGTCGAGCGTGGCGAGCGTCGCTCCACCGGCCGACGTCGCTTGCAGCGGATCGATCACGCGCCATTCAATCGCCAGCCGGCCGGCAAATTGCTGCTCCCACACGGCCCGCTGCGGGGCACTAGCCACGTCATAGGCGGCGAGCTTTTCTTTGGCCGCGGCGATATTTGCGTTGAACTCGGCCAGACGCGCTGCCTGCTCAGCGGTCGGCACCGGCAGCGTCGGCTCGTCGGCGCCGTTCATAAGGGCGAAGATCTGATAGAAATCTCGCTGCGAAACCGGATCGTATTTATGGTCGTGACAGCGAGCACAGCCGAGCGACAGACCGAGGAATACCGTGCCGGTCGTGGCCACACGATCGACCACCGACTCGATGCGAAACTCCTCAGGGTCGGTACCCCCTTCTTCGTTCTGCAATGTGTTGCGATGAAAGCCGGTGGCGATGCGCTGGTCGATCGTGGCGCTTGGCAACATATCGCCGGCGAACTGTTCGATCGTGAATTGATCGAACGGCATATCCGCGTTCAACGCATTAATGACCCAATCGCGGTATTTCCAGATCGTGCGCGGATTGTCGTTCGTGTATCCGTTGCTGTCGGCATAGCGAGCCAGGTCGAGCCAATGCCGGGCTTGCCGCTCGCCATAGTGCGGCGAAGCAAGCATCCGGTCGACGAGCCGTTCGTAGGCTCCTTCACTTTGGTCAGCCAGGAACGCGTCGATGTCGTCGACCTTCGGCGGAAGTCCCAAAAGATCCAGGCTCAGCCGGCGGATCAATGTCACACGATCGGCCTCGGGCGAAGGTGCGATTGCATCCCGCGCGAGCCTTGCCAGAACGAAACTGTCGATCGGGTTCTTGCAGAACGCCGTTTGATTTGCTCCGGCGTTATCAATCCTGGGCGACTCGGGACGTGTGACCGCTTGAAACGACCAGTGGTCACTCTTTCGCCGACCCACGGACGGCAGCGGTTGATCGTCGGCCGGGGCTTGCGCGCCCTCGTCGATCCAAAGTTTGATCGTCGCGACTTGTTCGGCCGATAGCCCGGCCCCTTCGCCGTCCGGCGGCATGGCCGAGACGTCGTCTGCGCCGGTGATGGCCTTATAGAGCAGACTGTCGGCGCTTTTGGCGCGAACAATCGCCGCGCCGGCATTTCCCCCTTCGACCGCCAGCGAAACAGCGTCCAGCCTTAGACCGGACTTCTGCTCTTCCGGTCCGTGACACTTGAAGCAGTTCGCGGCCAGGATTGGGCGAACAGCGGTCACGTAGTCGACCGGAGCGGCAGCCGCGACGCGCGCAACGCAGGCCACGACCAGCCCCAGGGCCAGTCCTACCGGGCAACTCGCAAAGGACAATCGAATCATGCTGCGCACTCGCGGGCGTGAGGGCTCGTGCGGGGGCGGATGGCAGGCGGGGTTACACGGCCGCCCGGCGCGCTTCCGGCAGCGGCAATAACCAACCGTCGATCTTAGGCGTGCCAGCGGCCCGCTGCAAGAAAATCGGGATGTTGGTCAGTTTGAAATCAGGGTGCCGGGTCGGCCCAATCGCTATGGCAGAGAAGGTCGGGCGGTATCTCTTTGATTGCCTCCTCGGGCCCCTCAACGTTCCAAAGATGCTCCCAGCCGCCCGTTTCGTATTTTGCGACCCGCAACTTACCTTCCCACCGCGCGAGCCACTTCTGAACCCAATCGAACTCGACGGGCATTGCGTCCCCAGCGTGATCCACAAAAATCGTGGCCCGTTTTAACGGTTCTCTCATCGTCCCAGGATATCCGGCGCGAGGGAAATCGATAAAGGCGGAGGTAGCAGGGCAGTCTGAAATCGCAGTCAGAGAAGTACCAACTCGAGTCGCGGTTGTGGATCAGCGGATTCCGCATTTCGATAGTTTACAAATGCTGTCCAATCGACGAGGGCCTGCAATATTTCCGGCTGTCGTTGGCGGAGTGTGTCCGAGTCAGCGACCGTAATGCGAAGTACCTCGTCTGGAACCAGCGTAAATCGACACATGCCATCGTCATCACCTAGGTAGCTGAGGCAATCGATCCAGGCATTCCCGTTCCGACCGTAGAAGTCTGGGAATCCGAACTCCCTCGCGCAAACGGTGTGGAACGTGTCCCAGTCGACGATTTCGGACGCATTAAGGAGAACTTCTGCCATCTCCGGATCGTACCCGCGCGAGTAATGCGTGACAAAAGCCCCTGGAGCCTTTGCTCGTCAGATTCATCGACTCTCATGAGCGAACCCCGCACGTCCAGCCCTATTGCGCTGCCACCAGCGGCGTTAAGATTTGCCGGAACTTACCCTCGGGGAGATTGTCAGTATGTCGGACTTGGATGCGAACGTGGCCGGATGCCGGAATCGGCAGCGTCGTGTGCTGGAACTCATGCAGCGCGAGCGTTTGGACTTGGTGATCGTCACCCGGCACGAGCATGTGCAATGGCTGGCCGGGCCGCGGTTCTACTGGACGTTCGAACCCGCGGCCGCGCTGTCGGCCGACGGACGCCTGACGCTGGTCGCGCCGACGGTCACGTATAAGGACGCAGCCGCGGACAAGGTCGTCTCGTACGAGTCGAATCGTTATTCGACGCTGCGCAACGATCAGCGGCAATTGTCATCCGACGCACTGCTGATGGCGCTTTCCGGCCGGCCCGGGCCGAAACGTGTGGGGGTGGAATTCTCATCGTTTGGTCCGCATCTGGCTACGCGGTTCGAGGCCGAGTTCGTGGACATCGAGCCAGCGCTCTACCAGTTCCGCAGGCGCAAAGATCCGGATGAGTTAGCCCGGTTGCGCAAGGCAATCGACGCGACCGGTCTGATGTACGCCCGCGGCCGGCAGATCATCGAGCCTGGCATTAATGAGTTGCGCGTGTTCAACGAGTTGCAAAGCGTGGCCGTCGAGCATTTCGGCGAGATGATGACCGCCACCGGCAACGATTATCAATCCGGCACCCGTGGTGGTCCGCCGCGCGATCGAAAGGCCGAGGATGGAGAGCTCTACATTCTCGACTTGGGGCCGGCCTACCAGGGGTACTTTGCCGACAACTGCCGCGCCGTCGCGGTGAATCATCGGCCGACCGACGATCAAAACCGGGCTTGCGCGAAGATCGCCGAAGTCTTCACGATGATCGAGCGGACCGTAAAGCCGGGCGTGCGCTGCCGCGAGATCTTCGACGCGGCGCAAGCGATTCTGGATGAGTATCGGCCCGGCGCGTTCGATCATCATCTGGGACACGGCATCGGACTCTACCCACACGAGGCGCCCCATTTGAATCCGAAGTGGGACGACAGCTTCGAAGTCGGCGATGTCTTCACGGCCGAGCCAGGGCTGTACGGTCCCGAGCTGCGTGCAGGCATCCGGCTCGAGAACGACTACCTGGTCACGGAAACCGGCGTCGAGCTGCTGAGTGATTTCCCGCTGGGGCTGTAGTCGCGGAAACGCCGGGCGAGGCACGCAAGCCACCCCTTGCATGTGTGAAACTGCGCTGTTGGGTAAAGGATTAACTTCCCCAACACACACATCTCGCACGATCGATCAGGTCTAGCCGCGGGGTTACACGTTGTGAAATCGACGTTGTCAAACCGTTCCATAGGTGTTTCCGCGCACAATTTGTATACTACAGTTCCTGAAAGGGGGGCGACGGGCCGCACGCCGGAGTCGCCGCAGCAAGGCATGCCAAAACAAAGCAGTTAAGGAGAGATCGCTTGACCACTTCCAGCGAAAAGACGAATCCGGCGGTTGAAGCGGAAACTCCAAGCGAAGCGCCGGTGCAACGCCAGCAAGTGAAGGTCGATGATTCGCACATCTCGGCCTCTTATGCGAACTTCTGCCGCGTTACCGGCACTCCCGAGGAACTGATCATCGACTTCGGCTTGAATCCGCAGCCGTTCGGTATTCCGCAAGAGCCGGTGATCGTCACGCAGCGGATCGTGACCAACTACTACACGGCCAAGCGGATGTTGCACGCCTTGCAACTGACCGTGCAACGTCACGAAGCGACGTTCGGTGTGCTCGAAACGGACGTGCAGAAGCGCGTCATGCCCAGCGCCCGGACGGCCGGCCAGCAGCGCAGCTAGTACCGCTAGCAAGCGTTCTGGATCGTGGCCGTCGCGGAGAATTGTCGCAGACGGCTAGCTGTATCACGCTCTGCGCGGCCAATCGCCTTGACCTGCGGAGGCAAACCTTTTACCGTTCTGCACCCCTGGTGGGGAGTTTGCAGGCCGGTGTTCGGCTCGTGCTTCCTCATTTGCAGGGAAATTGTCGCAGGAGTCGTGTCATGGACGTCACGAAATGGACCGCCGCGTTGCTCGCGATTTGTTCGCTGGCAGGCGGCGGTTGTTGTTGCAATCAGCCTGGTTCGTGGTGGGGAGGCAGCACGTACGCTGCTCCTGCGGCGCAACCGGTTTATCAACAGTCGTATCCAGCGCCAGTTTACGGCGCCCCTGGCGCAGCGCCCGTCGCGCCTCCTATGTCACCGCCGACGGCGGCTGCTCCGACCACGACGCTGCGTTAGTTAACGTCGCCGCGACAACTTCAAAAGCGTGCGGTGCGCTGCTGCGCGCCTAGATAAAAGGCGTGCCTTTCTTCGGACTAGGGGAGCGAGACTGGTTCGCCTCCGGCAAACGTCAACAGCGCCTCGAACATCGCCGGATCGATCGTGTTGGCAAGGAACCTTACCGATCCATCTGCCATCAGGGCCGAGAATCCGCCGGGTCGCGCCTGGCCCAATCCGGCGAGCGGCTTTTCCGGATCGAGTCGTAGGTCGCTCGGCCGGGTCCAGGCAATTGCCTGATCGGGGTCGGCTTCGACGACCATGATTGTGTTCGACAGGCCATCCGTGACTTGCCGCGCCGATAACCCCTTGCGCGGCCCGAAGGGGCCGAAGAATGTTGCCTCGCCCGCCACGGCCTGATAGTTCGTCTTGCCGGGCTCGGTAATGTTGGGATTCGCATACACGGTCGGTATGCGCGTGATCAGCTTTCGGTTGTGATTGCTATCCCACGGCTCGTCGAGGTGAAATTCCTTGTAGAGCGCCCCGCCTTGCTCCCCCTCTAAGTACGGAAGCAGAGCGACCCGCCAGCTAAGCAGGGGAATGTCATCCTTGCTACGAATGGCCCGGGCTGGAAAACGCCCCGTCGCAGCCAGGTGATTGTGCATCGCCAGGCCGATCATCTTCAGATTGTTCATGGACTGGGCGCGACGCGCTGCTTCGCGAGCGCTTTGCACAGCCGGCAGTAGTAAGCCCACAAGCATACCCGTTGACGATACGGCGGAGTTGCCCTGCAAGATCGTGACATGAACCTGGTCATCGGAGACGCGCACGTCGATGCCGTCGATCAAGGTACCAAAAGTGCGCTGCATATATCTTCCCAGCGCAGCCTGCGTCGGATCACCCTGAGGGCCGGCCATGACGCCGGCCAGTTGCGTGTTGACGAACTCGCGCGCGAGCGCCTTGGCACGTTCGGCCAGTTCCTTGAACTCCTTGGCCGCGTCGGTATCCACAGCGCCGAACTTTGCCGTTAGGCTCATCTCGCCGTGGAAATCGAACGAGACTTCGATCCATTTCACCAGCTCGGGCGTCTTCAAAAATGGCTGAAGCTCCGGCGGCAGCGGCGGCATATGTTGCAGCGCCGAAATAACCAGCGGCCGCACTGTGGCAAAATCGAGCACGGCCACCGCCGTCTTCAAGGCATCGGCCTGTCGCAAGAGCTTGGTTAAGGGGGTGTCGACGTCGTCGGCCGCCATCATCCTTTTCAATTGCGGCTCGGTACCGATTAGCAACGTTCGGTCGTCGGGAAAATAAAGGCTGTAGCCATCGGGCGTCGTCGCGCGACGGTACTCCTTGCCGAGGTAAGTCGATTCGGCGGTTCCCTGGCCGAGCGCGGCGAGTACGGCGCTACGATCGTAAGGCTTGGAAAAGTGCAGGATCGCCCCCATGCCAGGCTGCCAATTGGCCAGGCCTGACATTCCGAGGATGCCTATGGCCAGATCGATATCGAGCAGATCGACCCCCAAGTATTGCTTTCCGGCCGCGACCGCGACCTCGATCGGCAGGTGCTGAAGCTCAGGGGCCGAGAGCATCTGGCGTGGATGCAGCACAACCGCGGCCACGGCGTCGCTGCTGACATAGGAGAGATCGACCGTATCGGCGGCACGCGCCGCGGTCGATGGAGCCAGGAACGCAGAGGCCAAAAAAGTTACGGCCCAAAGTGACGCGCGGATCATCACACACCTCCTGCTGAAAGAAATGCGACCGCGATACCCCAACGATTCTGCGAATTCTCCGTTGTCTTCGGAGCCCGTCATGGACGCCGACTTATTTTGTAGCCTCGCGCACGTAGATCGGGCTGGTCAAGATCCACGGACGCGGTTCGCCCGCCAGGTTCAGCCAGACTTCGACGCGATACACGCCCGGCTCGCTGACGGTTTCATCCAGCAAAGCCCCCTCTTTTTCGGCAATGATCTTGCCGTTACGCACGAGCTTGATGGTGCCGGGCAGTGGCGCCGCGGCCTGCAAACGCAATTCGCCCGAGGCCGGCACCTCGTCGCCAATCGTCCAGCCCTCGCCACCACGATCGGCACGGAAGACGAAACCGGTCGGGTCGGCCATCCAGTCGAACGCCACATACGAGCGCCCCGTCTTCAAGGCTTCCCACACGCTGTCGTGGGTGACTTCCTTCATCAGCAGATGGGTGCTGACATGACGGAAACTGCGCTCATAGGGATCAAGATCCAGTTCGAAGACCAGATCGCCCGGCTGCTTGCCCGAAACCATCGACTTGATTAGCGGCACCTTGGCCGGGTCGAGCGTGAGCAGCTTCTTACCGAGCGCATCATCGAGTTGCATTTTGCCGTCATCGGTAACACGGCCGCGGAAGGCCTGGTTGTGATGGGCGTCGTTGGCGGATACGCCCGTGTGCCGCGCCTGCTGGCACAGCTCATCGAATTTTTTCAGGTAACCAGCCGGATAGTCTTGCAGGGCGGCAAAAGTCTCTTGCGGGAATTGCTTCACGGCCGGGATTAGCGCCAGCAGACCGATCGGCGTTTTCAGCGACGAAATGAATTTCGTCTCTTCCATGAAATCGGCGTGAGTGTTGTAGATCTCGGTTCCGGTCAGCCCGGTGATGTTCCAGTCCATCCGTTCTTCCAGATGGCAAAGGAAGATCAAGCCATCATCGCGCCGCACGAGATCGGCGAATTCCTGCGGCGTGCTGGTTTTGTCTTCTTTCAGGCTGCGGGTGGGATAGGCAAGAAAGCCGCCGGTCTCGGCGCCGGGGATCATCAGCACGCCATCTTTCACGCCTTGATGGCCGTCCTTGAAATAATCGTAGTGATCGGCCGGATGCTCGGTAAACATGATGACGCGGACGCCGGTTGCCTTGGCCGCGGCGAGAATCTCTTCGATCGTCCCTCGGCTATCATGCGAAAACGCGGAGTGAACGTGCAACAGCGAGCGGACGTCGTCGAAACCGCTTTTCAATTCGACGGGCACGCGCTGCCCGGCCAGAGCCAAAACCCGTTCGTGCGTGGCGCGCAGCCGCTCCATGCGCATCCGCTCGATCGCGTCGGCCGACGCGGTTGCAGCGCAAGTCAGAATGAGGATCAAGGTCAGTAGGCCGGAAAATCGTCGCATCACGCAGATGACTCCTAGGAATACTATCGTTCCAAAATATCGTAACATCCCCCTAATGTTGGCGAAACAAGCCGTACGGCGCGTTCGAGCGGGCCGGTCGCTTGTTTTGTAGAATGCAGCCTCGACGTTTTTCTCTGTCGCCACGATGCGATGGCACGATCCCCAAGGGCGACCCGATGACGACCGAAGAAGATCTGCTGGCTGGGTTCCCCGTGATTCTGATGCTGCCCGTGCAGTGGGGCGATCAGGATGCCATGCAGCACGTGAACAACGTGGTGTACTTCCGTTGGTGCGAATCGGCGCGGATCGCGTATTTCAACCAGATCGGCCTGGCGGACAAACGCTCGCCGGAACACGTAGGCCCGATCTTGGCGTCGATCAAATGCGACTTCCGCCGGCAACTGAATTTTCCCGACACGATTCGCATCGGCGCCCGTGTTGCGCGGATTGGCCGCACCAGCCTGACAATGACGCACCGCGTGGAAAGCCAGAGTCAGCGGGCAATCGTGGCCGAGGCCGAGTCAACGCTGGTCGTCTTCGATTACGCATCCGGCAAGCCACATCCCGTTCCGGACACCCTACGCAAGGCGATTGAAAAGACGGAAGGTCGCACGTTCGAGAGTGGGCAGTAGGGGCGTTTGGAGTTGACGCTCATTTCCGCACTTGTGTCAGGCTATTTTTCGGCCAATAGTTTTTCCAAGAGCGCGATTCCTTCATCATCGACGCGAAACTGTCCGGCCACTTTGCCTTGCCGGTCAATGAGCACGTAAGAAGGATACGACCAGACGCCGTAACGCTCGGCGGCAGCGCTCATCGCGCGGTTCTCGATCTTGCCGCCGCGATGCTGCATGATCTCACTGGGGATCATGGCAACAGGGAAGGGAAAGTCACGACCTTGCCACAGCGCGTTGCGACGTTCGGCCATCAGGTTGTCTAGTTCGCCCGGCGAGTTGACTGGTGGCTCGTCGGCGTACCGAGCATCGGCATGAACACCGATTATGACCAGTCCACGCCCATGATACTTGTCGTGCAAGTCGAACAGCTTGGGCATTTCGCTCACGCATGGACCGCACCAGTATCCCCAAAAGTCCAGCAGCACGACTTTGCCACGCAACTCGGCCAATGTGCCCGGCGATCCATTCTTCCAAGCAATGATCGAAGGAATTTCAGGTGCAGGCTGGCCGACGAGTAATGCCATGTTGGACGCCTGCAGTTCGATGCAGCCAAGCGCAAGCGGCCCGTCTCCGGCGTCAACGTGTACGGGACGTTTTATAGCGTGGGTGTTCGTTTGGCCATCGATCAGAAACTCGAAGTCACCGGGGGGCAACGACAAGCGGAACTCTGGATGTGGAGAATTGCAGTCGAGCACGGTTTTACCTTCACACGAGACCGAGACGCTAATTCCACGGATCGTCATGCCACGATCGGCGAGTTCCGGACAGAACACTTCCCCCTCAACGATGCGCTCCGGCAAAAGAGTTACGCATAGCGGAGTGTCGAGCTGCGCGGTACCGATGTTCGACACCACCGCCAGTTTTCGCTCGGCGTGTCTCGCGACAAGGCAGAATTTGTCGAATATCCTCTGACTGCTGCCACCGAGAGGAATGGTGGCCGTTCCCGCCGCATCGGTTTGCTGTTTACTCCACCGAAGCTGCCAACCGAGTAAATCGTACCCATCGTGGCTGGCGAGGCCTGCACGGATGCGCGGTTGCAGCCCAACGTCGGCACCCGCAACGGGGCTTCCGTCGGTATCAATCGCTTTTACCGATAATCGTGTCGACGGCTGCGTATCGGGGGTTTCTCCCGCCGCGGCGGCACAGATGTAAAGTGTAGCAATTGCCGCGAGAATGGGACGTTTCACCTATACGTTCCTCCTTGAACAAAGCGTTGAAAAGCGTCGTCGTTGCGGCGGCTTCCGGCACGGGCACTTTGGCAAAGTGTGTGGGAGGTTAATTCATGATTGAGATCGCTTATTCGGCAGCGAGCGCCTTTTCCAGAACGTCCATTCCGTCTTCGTGGTAAGAAATGCCGCCCACGAACGTGCGGATGACTTTGCCGCGGCGGTCGATGAGAACGTGGGTCGGGTATACGGCAATTCCGTACGTGGTATCGACCGCATGTTGGGCCACGCCCGCAATCGTGTTGCCGTACTTGTCGCTGTCGCGCACGATCATGGCGACAGGAAAGGGAATGTCGCGATTGGCCCATAGCGCCCGGCGTGAGTCGGCCAGTTCTTTGTCGAGCTTCGCGACGCTGTCGACACGCTCGGACGGATCGTCCGCGTGGTCGACGTGGATGCCCAGGATCGACAGGCCGCGATCGTGATACTTGTCGTGCAGCTCGAACAGCTTTGGCATCTCGGCGACGCACGAGCCGCACCAATGTCCCCAGAAATCGAGGAGCACGACCTGTCCGCGCAAATCGGCAAGCGTCCGGCCCGGCCCGTTCTTCCAGGCGACAACATCCGGGACCTCGGGGGCTGGCATACCGACAAGCAATTCCGCCTTCACGGCCGTGAGTTCGATACGCCCCAGATCGAGTGGGCCATCATGCGCCGAGACGGTTAGCAACCGCTTCACCATTTCTGCGCGATGCAGATAAGTGTCGAACTGCAATTGATACGCGCCGGGCGGAAGCGAGAATCGCAGCCGGCCGGAGTCACTGGAAACGACCAGCACGCGCGGCCGGCCGAGATCGACGGCCACGCCGGCCGGCAGGTATTTAATGCCGCGCGATGCGAGCGCTTCGCAATGCAACTCGGCCGTGATTTCGATTTCGGGCTTTAATATCAGCCGGACCGACCGCTGGATCGCCCCGGCATCGACAGCGATGCAGCCGGAAATCTTACGCTTCTCATGGCGTGCAAGAACTGCGCAGCCGCGCAGCAACTTCTCGTCGTCTTTCAAGTTCGCGCGGCCGGTAATGTCAGTGCGGGCATGCAACCAGTAGTGCCACTGCGTGCCATCTTTGTCCGCTTGCTTGCGTGCCCACTCCCCCACGGCGGCGCATAAGCCAACGTCAGCCCCTTCGACCGCTCGACCGTCACTATCAATGACCTCGACGGCAAGTGGCTGAGAATGTTCGCGCGGTTTTTCATCGACCGGATCGGCGCCGGCCGGCATCTCGAGGAACGCTAAGACGACAAAGTTAATTGCCCATGCTCTCATCCTCGGACCTCCTGTCGAGAGAATGACGGAATTGAACGCCGATAATTCGCTTTCGGAACTCCCTGAGTAGTTGCATACCCGCTTCACCTTCGCGTAGCGTCGGGATCTCCTTCACTTGCAACCGCCTCCTACCACCGCAGCACCAGCACCGGGCAATGTGCCAGGCGGATCACGTTCTCGGCGACCGATCCGATTAGCAGGTGACGCAGGCCGGTACGACCGTGCGAGGGGAGCACGATCAGGTCGGCGCGCTGGTCCTTGGCAAAGGCGGCGATCTCGCTGCCAGCGTCGCCGAACGTGATGTTCATGCGCACCCCCTCGTACTTCTTGTCGGCCAGCTTTTCGCGCAGCGCGTCGAGCGCGTGACGTTCGCGCATCGAATTGTCGATCGTGGTCCAAATGACGCCCGGTTCGGCCGGGTCGAGCACCGGCAGGACGTAAAGCACATGCAGAGCGGACGTCGACTCGACCATTTCGAGCGCCGCATCCAAAGCGCCGAACGCTTCGTCGGAAAAATCCACAGGCACAATGACGCACTGTTTGGGAAGCCAAGGCACGGCAACACTCCTGATTTTGTTTTTCTCACGACCCCCGGCCTGAACCACCATTAGACCGCCGCAACCGTCGCCTGAGGACGCACTCGGGTCGAGGCAAGTGCGAAAACAGACGCGCGCAGTCCTTTCCGGCCCCGGGCACGGTGGCTTGGACATGCGCGGTTGTAACGCCTGAAATAGTGTTCAGTCAACGATTTAGGGCGGTTTTAGGCCGCCCTGGCGATTATTGACATATAGAGTTGCCAAAAATGTGAAAACGCCTATCATGGTGTTAGACAGCGGTTGCCTTAGCTTATTTCGCGAGCGGTGCCGGCCATGGAAAACACAGCGACTTCGGACGATCAGGTCTTGGACCTGATGCGACGTCACGGCGCGATGAGCGTCACGCAAGTAGCTCGTGCCACCAGTGTTACGGCTACAGCCGTGCGGCAACGGCTGACCCGATTGATGGGGCTGGGATTGATCGAGCGTGAAGTCGCGACGCCCGATGGCGGGCGGGCTAGCCGGGGGCGCCCCGGTCACCGCTATTCTCTCACCGAAAAAGCGCGGCGCCAGGCCGGCAATAATTTTCCGGATCTGGCCATCGTCCTGTGGGACGAAATTCGTGGCGTGAAAGACCCAGAGGTCCGCCGCGGATTAATGGATCGGATCGCCTCGGCCATGGCCGTGATGTATCGCGACCGGGTGCGTGGATCGACGCTGTCGGCCCGGATGGAATCGCTGAAATCGTTGTTTGGCGAGCGGCGCGTGCCGCTGGACGTCGACCAGGTAGGGCTGGGCGAAGGGCAATCGGGCACACGTGACTCGGCGCTGCCATTGCTGACCGTATCGGAATGCCCCTACCCTGAATTGGCGGAAAAGGATCGGGGCATTTGCGCGGTCGAGAAGATGTTGTTTTCCAAGCTGCTCGAGCAGCCGGTGCGCCTTTCGCACTGCCGCTTGGACGGCCATAATTGTTGCCAATTTGAAACCAATTGACCCGGTTTAAGACCCGATGATCGTCGGATATAGTGAGGGGCTTTGACGTGCCTAAATTCCCGGGATTTGGGCGGCCAGTCGGCACCACGAAACGACGGAAAGATGAATCATGAGCGAGCCTTGGATCGAGGGGCGGTTTGAAGAGAACTTTGCCATCACCACGGTCGAGCAGGCCATCAACTGGGCCCGCCAGTCGAGCATTTGGCCGATGACGTTCGGCTTGGCTTGCTGTGCGATCGAAATGATGGCCGCGGGCGCCAGCCGCTTCGACATGGACCGCTTCGGCGCTGGCGCCTTCCGCGCCACGCCGCGCCAGGCCGACTTGATGATCGTTGCCGGCACGGTGACCTACAAAATGGCCAGCCGTGTCCGCCGGCTCTACAGCCTAATGCCTGATCCGAAATTCGTCATAGCGATGGGTGCCTGCACCGTCGGCGGTGGCCCGTACTTCAAGTATGGCTACCACGTTGTGAAGGGTGTTGACCTGGTGGTGCCGGTGGATGTGTACGTCCCCGGCTGCCCTCCCCGCCCGGAAGCGCTGCTCGAAGGGCTGATGCGGATCCAGGACAAGATCAAAGGTCACCACATCGCTCGGCAGGCGTCAGCCGCCGCCGGCGTGAAGGTCGAGGACGAGTTGCCGTTGCCGCATCACTCGGGCTACGTCGACGTCGAGGAACGAGTCCCCGTGTTCGATCACCAGAAAATCACCGGCTAATACGGCCCTTGGTTAGTTAACGCGAAACGCAAACCAGCAAAACAAGAATGATCAACGCCAGTAGCCAGTCCTCGCGAGAAACGCTTCGCATCAAAGACCTGCACGTCTCGGTGGCCGAGCGGCAGATTCTCCGCGGTGTCAATCTGACGATCCGCCGTGGCGAAACGCACGCCCTGATGGGGCCCAATGGCTCGGGCAAGAGCACACTGGGTTACGCCATCATGGGGCACCCCAGCTACGAAGTGACTCAGGGCTCGATCGAACTCGAGACGGCCGACGGCCAATTGGTCAACGTGCTGGAGTTGGATCCCAACGAGCGAGCGCGGTTCGGAATCTTCCTGGCATTTCAGCGGCCAATGTCGATCCCCGGCGTGAAAATGGCCGACTTTTTGCGTCATGCCACGACGAACGTTCGTCGGCCCGACCGCAAAGAGGGGGAAGAACTGCTGCCGATGCGCGACTTCCGCAAAGAGCTGAAGGCCAAGATGGAACAATTGCGGATGGACCCCGAGTTCGCCCGCCGCTATGTCAACGACGGCTTCTCGGGCGGCGAGATGAAGCGCGCCGAGATTCTGCAAATGGCCATGCTGCGGCCGAAGTTCGCCATTCTCGACGAGACCGACAGCGGCCTGGACGTCGACGCCGTGCGGTTGGCCAGCCAGAGCATCGCCGAAATCGGCGGCGCCGATATGGGCATTCTGATCATCACGCACCACGACAAGCTGCTCGAGCATAATCGGCCCGACTTCACGCACGTGATTTTGGGGGGCCGCATCGTCGAAACCGGCGGCGCCGAGTTGGCCGAGGAATTGCATCAGGCCGGCTACGATCGCATTCGCAGCCAGTACCCGGACGCTGCCGCGGACGAAGCGGCGATGACGCAAGAGAAGACCACGACCGTCGCGGGCTAAGAACAAAACAAGACACGAACGATCTGCAGATTTCGCGGACCACGCAGAAAAGTATGGCAGAGAGGCATTGTCACTCTCTTACTTCCTGTGGTCAGTGAATTACGCGGTTAACCTGATAGGACGAACGAAAGATCATGGCCACCGACCTTAAGTCAGATACCGACGGGCTCGGCCTCGGCGAGATCAACAAATACGACTTCCGTAATGCCGAGAAGTACATCTTCAAGAGCCGCAAGGGGCTCGATGTCGACATCGTGCACCAGATCTCGGACATGAAGAACGAGCCGCAATGGATGCGCGACTTCCGGCTGAAGAGCCTGGAAATCTTCAATTCGAAGCCGATGCCGCGCTGGGGCGGGGACATCAGCATCGATTTCCAGGACATTTTCTATTACATCAAGCCCTCCGATCACCAAGGTCGCAGTTGGGACGACGTGCCCGACGACATCAAGCGGACCTTCGACAAGCTGGGCATTCCCGAGGCCGAGAAGAAATTCCTGGCCGGCGTGAAGGCGCAATACGAGAGCGAGGTAGTGTACGGCTCGCTGCGCGAGGATTTGAGCCGGCAGGGGGTGATCTTCACCGATACCGACTCGGCCGTGCGTGAATATCCCGACCTGGTGCGGCAGTACTTCAGTACGATCATCCCGCCCACGGATAACAAGTTCGCGGCGCTGAACTCGGCTGTCTGGTCCGGTGGCTCGTTCATCTACATCCCGAAAGGGGTGAAGATCGAGTTCCCGCTGCAGGCCTTCTTCCGCTTCATTGCCGAGAGCATGGGACAGTTCGAGCGAACGCTGATCATCGTCGACGAGGGCGCGCAGATTCACTACGTCGAAGGATGCACGGCGCCGATGTACACGACCGAGAGCCTGCATTCGGCCGTGGTCGAGATCATCGTCAAGAAGCACGCTCGCTGCCGGTATACGACGATTCAGAATTGGGCAAACAACATCTACAACCTGGTGACCAAGCGTGCCGTGGCCTACGAAGACGCCACGATGGAATGGATCGACGGCAACCTGGGCAGCCGGCTGACGATGAAGTATCCAGCCGTCTACATGCTCGAGCCTGGCGCCCGCGGCGAGATTCTGTCGATCGCGTTCGCCTCGAATGGCCAGCATCAGGACGCCGGAGCCAAGGTGGTCCACGCAGCGCCGCACACATCGAGCCGAATCATTTCGAAGAGCATTTCGAAAAACGGCGGTCGGGCCAGCTATCGCGGCCTGGTCAAGGTCGAGCCGGGGGCCCGCAAGTCGAAGTCGAACGTCGTGTGCGACGCGCTGATTCTCGATTCGCGCAGCCGTAGCGACACGTATCCGTACATCGAAGTCGACGAGCAGGACGTCTCGATTGGCCACGAGGCCAGTGTCTCGAAGATCGGCGAGGAACAGTTGTTCTATCTTACCAGCCGCGGGCTTTCCGAAGCCGAGGCCAGCACGATGATCGTCAGCGGCTTTATCGAGCCGCTGGTGCGCGAGCTGCCGATGGAATACGCCGTGGAAATGAACCGCCTGATCGAATTGCAAATGGAGGGGTCTGTCGGTTAGCCGTTCGTAACGATCGGGCCGGCCCCGTCGAAACACCCCGTCGCATCGCCTTACATCTCGTTGGAATCGAAGGTAACAGCCGCCGGATTCGCCCGGCGGTCTTCGTTTATCGAGCACAAACATCACAACTCACGTAGCAACGAACGTATTTCGCCCATGGCATCGACCGCGACGCAAGCCGGCTTCACTCAAGACGCCTTCGACACTTTCCTGACCGCGCGTGACGAGCCCGCCTGGCTGACCGAGGCGCGCCAGCAGGCGTGGGGTGAGTTTCAGCGCTTGCCCATGCCATCTCGTAGCGACGAAGAGTGGATGCGCACCGACCTGCGTTTGTTCCACCTCGACCGCTTTACGTTTCCGGGCGAATTGCCGGCCGGTGCCGCGGCGCCAACGGCGCTGTTGAGTCACGGAGTCGATCTGGCCGGACATGACGTGACGCTCAACAGCCGTCCGATGAACGGTGCCGTCGATCCGGCATTAGCGGCGAAAGGTGTCATCTTTGGCAGCCTGGATCGATTACTGGTCGAGCATGCCGAGTTACTGCGTCCCTATTTCACGAAGCGCGCGATCGCCCCTTCGACCGACAAACTCGCCGCGCTGCAGGCGGCGGCCTGGTCGGGCGGGTCGGTGTTGTACGTTCCGCGTGGCGTCGTCGTCGAGCGCCCGTTGCACATCCTCAACGGTTTGGCCGGCGGCGTAGATTTGGCCAAAACTTTGGTGATCCTCGAAGAGGGGGCCGAGGCCACGCTGCTGGCGGAAACGGCCGGCAGTGATGGCGAGCCTGGTCTGCATTGCGGCGCGATCGAGATTTTCGTCGGCCGCGGTGCGCGGCTGCGCTATGTGAATCTGCAGAACTGGGGAAGCGGCGTCTGGCATTTTGCCCATCAGAAGGCGCTGGTCGACGCTGGCGGCCGGTTGCAATGGACGATCGGCGCGCTAGGTAGCCGCCTGGCCCAGGTGAACCAGCACGTGGCGCTCGTCGGTTCGGGAGCCGAGGCGCAGGTCAACGGCGTCATGTTCACCGAAGGGAAGCAACAGCTCACCTACAACACGCTGCAGCATCATCGGGCCGACCATTGTCGCAGCGATTTGCTGTACAAGGGAGCGCTGCAAGATCGCTCGCGCGTTGTGTGGCGCGGCATGATCAAGGTCGACAAAGAAGCGCAGAAGACCGACGGCTACCAGCGCAACGACAACCTCATGCTTTCCGAGCATTCTCGCGCCGATTCGATCCCCGGCTTGGAAATCGAAGCCGACGACGTCCGCTGCACACATGGCTCGACGGCCGGCCGGGTCGACGATGAGCAGATCTTTTACGCCCGCTGCCGCGGCCTGACGCGCAAAGAAGCGATTCGCATGATCGTGGCCGGCTTCTTCCAACAGGTGTTCGATCGGATCACGATCGAAAGCGTCCGCAACGCAATGGGAGAAGCGATCGGCCGTCGGATTCGGGAATACGATTGAAGAAATGATCCGTACAGAATGATGAATGCAGAACGGGGCGTTCTGCAGCATCGATTTTGCGCAGCATTCTCTTGAGAATTTAGCTGACGAGCGTCTGCCGGATTCTCTCCACTGCCAACCGCCCTCTGCCTACTGCCGACTAATTACGCATGTCCGATTTTGTACGCGTCGCCAAGATGTCCGAAATTCCCGATCCCGGCAAGTTGATTGCCGAGGTCGAGGATCGTTTAATTGTCTTGTTCCATGTCGGTGGGCAACTTTACGCGCTGGATGACGTCTGCACCCACGACGGCGGACCGCTGGGCGAAGGACAACTGGACGGATTTTGCATTGCCTGCCCCCGGCATGGCGCGAAATTCGATATTCGCGACGGGCGCGCCCTGACCATGCCAGCCACCCGGCCCACGGTGGCGCACGAAGTGAAGATCGAAGGGGACGACGTCCTGGTACGGCTCCGCGACGATTGAATTTGTGCAGAGAGCATTAGACATTTAAGAGTTCGAACTTCGACATTTCCCGTGAGGTGCCCTATGCCGGTAACCGAAGAAAGTGCCCGCGAGGCGCTGAAGCAAGTGATCGATCCCGAGTTGTTCATCAACATCGTGGACCTGGGGCTCGTCTATCTGGTCACGGTTGCCGATGCCGAGGAGGGCAAGCAGAAGGTGGCGATCGAAATGACGATGACCAGCCCAGCCTGTCCGGCGGGCCCGCAATTGATCCAACAGTCGAAAGATTTCCTGGGTCGCTTGGAGGGAGTTAGCGAGGTCGAAGTGAAGCTGGTGATGGTTCCCCCTTGGACGCCGGACCGAATGACCGAAGATGCCCGCGACCAGTTGGGCATTTTCTAAGTCGCTTCGCTCCAAATTTCCCTCCCTGTCAGCGAGAGGTTTGGGGAGCTGGCACACGTCACTTATCCATTTCGACTCGACAGATCCGCAACGCTTAACCCCTCACCTAGCCTCTCCCCGAGGGAGAGGGGTTCCAGAGCCGCCGCTGTCGGCTGTCGCGTTGTGGTCGCACAGTAGACCCGCGAGCGATCAGCGTGCGCATCTTTGTTTTCGAATATCTCACCGGCGGCGGCCTGCTCGCGAACGAAGGTGCGAGCGTCGATGCTGCCTCGCTCCTGGCTGAGGGAGCGGTGATGGTAACGGCGTTGGCCGCGGACTTTGCTCGCCTTCCGCAGACGCACGTCACGGTGCTGCGGGATCAGCGGGCGACACTTCCCGTAACGGCGAACGTACATTTTCGTCCGGTGGCCGCCAAAGAAGAGTTCGACACGACACTCATCGACGAGTCCGCGGCCGCTGATTGGACCGTGGTGATCGCGCCGGAGTGCGACGGGATACTGGTGTCGTGTCTCGAGCGGGTTATAGCTGCCGGTGGTCGGCTGCTCGGCCCCGGCATCGAACTCGCAAGGCTTGCCAGCGACAAGCAAGCCACGGCCGAGCACCTGGTCCGCCACGGCGTACCAGTGCCTGTCGGATGCCTACTCGCAGATTACGTCATGGGTGACCTGGCATTTCCGTTGGTGCTGAAGCCGCGCGACGGAGCCGGTTCGCTGGGAGTGCGATTGCTGAAGTCTCCGCCCGTCGACGAGTTACCTGCCACGGACGCTCAACGTTTACGGATCGAAAAGTGGCGACCGGGGCAGCCGGCAAGCGTCGGCGTTCTCTGCGGACCGATGGGCAACGTGGCGTTACCGTCCTGTACGCAAAGGCTAAGCGACGACGGCCACTTTCATTATCTGGGCGGCTCACTGCCATTGCCGCCGCCGCTAGCCGAACGTGCCCAGCACTTGGCACTGCGTGCGATCAACACGCTTCCGCAACCAGTTGGGTACATCGGAGTTGATTTGATCCTGGGACCCGACGATAGCGGTGCAGAGGACGTCGTGATCGAAATCAATCCACGGCTAACGACCTCGTACGTGGGGCTGCGTGCCGCGGCGCGCGACAACCTGGCCGCCGCAATGCTGGCCGTGGCCAGCGGCCAGTCACCGGAATTAACGTTCCGTCCCGAGCGGATAGAATTCAGCGCGAGCGGCGACGTTCGTGTGATCCCAAACGCAGGCGATAGCCATCCGCCTGCGACCGTCGCCGTGCCGCACGCTACTGGTTGATGACGTGCGGCGGGCTTTCTCGACTCAGTTCCTTTTTTTGCACGTGGCGATGATGCCGGTACTTGCACTCGACGTTGGCGGGGCCAATTTGAAGATCGCCGACGGCGCGGGCTACGCCCGCAGCGTGCCGTTTCCGTTGTGGCAGCGACCGCACGGTTTGGCCCATGCACTTGCTGAACTCATTCGCGTTGCGCCACTGGGAAACCGCTTCGTGGCGACCATGACGGGAGAGCTTGCCGATTGCTTTTCGACAAAATCGGAAGGCGTAGCGGCTATAGTGTCGGCCTTGCAAACGGCGACGGTCGGTGCCGAGCTGCGCATTTATTTGACCGATGGCACGTTCGTCGCGCCGTCGTTGGCCATCGCGCGACCGCTCGCGGCAGCTGCGTCGAACTGGCATGCACTGGCCAGTTTTGTCGCGCGTCGTTACGCACCGGGATACGGCTTATTAATCGATGTCGGTAGCACGACGTGCGATATCATCCCCTTGGTTGACGGCCAGGCGCAGGCGCTCGGCCGCACCGATCCCGAACGGCTCGCCGCGGGAGAGTTGGTCTATACGGGCGTGGTGCGCAGTCCCGTGTGCGCCATGGCAGCGCATTTGCCCTGGCGCGGTCAGCTTTGTCCAACGGCACACGAGGTATTCGCGACGACGCGTGATGCATACCTGGTGCTCGGCGATATTGCCGAAGATCCGTCGGCGACCGATACGGCCGACGGTCGGCCGGCAACTCGCAGTGCGGCCCGCGATCGTCTGGCCCGCGCGATCTGCGCAGATCGCGACATGTTCAGCGAAGACGACGCGATCGCCGCTGCGGAGACAATTCGTCGTTGCCAGGTCGCGTTATTGGAAAGCGCCTTGCAAAAAGTTCTTGATCGCATGTCGGCCCGCCCGACAACGATCGTCCTCTCCGGCCAGGGCGAGTTTCTGGCTCGCTACGTGCCAGAATTGACGAATCGGCAGGCGACGATTATTTCGCTGGCCAGCGAGTTGGGGCCCGTCGTTTCGCAATGCGCCACGGCACATGCCCTAGCGGCGCTAGCCGGGTAACAGGCAGCACGCCACCGCGAGTACGGCCAATCGTCCGGTCGATAAACGCGAGTCGCATTGCAGGAAAACGCGCAGCTCGCGCGCTTACTCGTCCTTGATAATGGCGTCGTGTACGGGCGAGGCCAGCCGGTCGATCAGTTGTTCGCTATAGATCGATTGTTGATCAGAAAGCAAGAACGACAGCGTACACACCCACAGCGAGGGAAGCAGCAGGTTGTAGTTGCCGATCATTTCGCTGACCATCACCAGGGTCGAAAGGGGCGTCTTGGCCGCCGCTGCGAAGAAGCCGGCCATGCCAACGATCACGAAGCTGGCCGGGTGCGGCACGAGTGACGGCGCGAAGTGATGCAGAACCATGCCCAAGGCGCCAGCACCACAACCGCCGATGACCATCGACGGGCCGAACACGCCGGCCGAACCGCCGCTGCCGATCGTCAGGCTCGTGGTCAACAGTTTTCCCAGGCAAATGGCCAACAGAAGCGCGGCAAAACGCATATTGCCTTCGGCCCCCGGCACATATTCGAGCGCCAACTGCAGAATTCCATATCCGAAACTCAGCACCGATAGTACGCGCTGGTCGCCGCCGAATGCATAAAATAGTGCGACGGCCAGCACGCCCGTGAGCGCCGCGCCGATCATCGGCCGCAGCTTCGGACTGATCGGCAGATGATGAAAGGCGTACGTCAATCCGTAAAACGTGCGGGTATAAATCATCGCCAACACCGCCATCGCCACGGCCAAGATCAAGTAAGAGGCCAACTCGAGCGGCTGGTTAAAGACCAGCAGATCGGCCACGCGCGGCGGAATCGTGAACAACGGTTGCCAGCCGAAAATCAATCCGAAAGTCGAATAAGCCGTCACGCTTCCCAGCGCGGCGGGCATCAACACGTCCGACTCCAAATCGGCCGAGCTATACATCACCTCGGCGGCGAACAGCGTGCCGGCCAAGGGCGCGCGAAAGATAGCGCCGATGCCGGCTCCCATCCCCGCGGCCATCAGCAAGCGCCGTTCGTCGGGGCGCAAGCGCAGCTTCGTGCCCAGGAATGATCCAAAGCCGGCGCCGATCTGCGCAATCGGCCCTTCGCGTCCTCCTGATCCGCCGGTGCCCAGCGTGACGGCGCTCGCAACCAGCTTGACCAGTGGCACCCGTGGCCGGATGACTCCCTGATGCAGATGATAGGCCGCGATCGCGGCGTCGGTGCCATGCCCTTCGGCTTCCGGCGCCAACGTGTAAACGATCAAACCGCACACCAGACCGCCGAGAGCGGGAATCAGGACGAGCAGCCAAGGGCGCAGCGGGCGTCGGGCTTCGACATCTTTCGGTTTCTCGACTCCCGCCACATGCGGAGAGCCGGAAAACAGATGCATCTCGCCGCCGGCTTCGACTGGTTGATAACCGGCCACATTGGTCAGCGTGTAGTGAAAGACGAACTGTCCGGCGGCGTAGAAGACTACCGCCCCCAGGCCCGCGATCACGCCAACCACCAGCGACAGGGCCAGCACGCGCGATTGCGGACGTAAGCGGCGCTCGCCCGCCGCTAGAAACTCCGGAAACCAACGCATCGGCGAGCTGGGAACTGGCTTTGGCATGCCCCCTTTTTTAGGACAATCCGTCCGGGGCGTCGAGTGCAGGCCAGGACGTTTCGCGGCACATAATTCGCAACTCGTAGTGGGCTGGGCACCCAGCACCACGTCCGCGAACTTCGCGCCACGACTATCGCACGGTTTAATGTCGTATGTTTAACGAGCGTTTCGCCTGATGCGTCGCGCTTAATGTTTTCGCCTGTGAGAATGCACGATTCGTGACTGCCCACGCTGAGCACGCCGCCGGACAACATCGACACTCCCACGCGGGCCATTCACACGGTCATCGTGATGCGGCTGCGTCACGACTAGCCGCGACATTGGCGTTGGTGCTGGTGTACATGGTGGCCGAGCTCGTCGGCGGTTGGTTGAGCAATTCGTTGGCCCTGTTAGCCGACGCCGGGCATATGTTTTCCGATGCCGCGGCGCTCAGCCTGAGTCTGTTCGCGGCCTGGATCGCGCGGCGCCCACCGACCGCGCAACACTCGTACGGCTATTATCGCGCTGAGATTCTCGCGGCATTGGCCAATGGCGCGCTCTTGGGTGCGATCTCGATCTTTGTCATCTTCGAAGCGTGGCAGCGATTGTGGGAACCGGCCGAGGTGCGCGGACCCCTGATGATGGCCGTGGCCGCAGGCGGGCTGGTGGTGAACCTGCTCGGGCTGTGGCTGCTGCAGGCACATCGCGAATCGAACATCAACGTGCATGGCGCCTGGCTGCACGTGCTGGCGGATCTGCTGGGAAGCGTGGCGGCTGTTATTGGTGGCGCGCTGATCTGGCTATGCGGCTGGTATTGGGCCGATCCCGTGGCCTCGGCCTTGATCTCGCTGTTGATCATCTACTCGTCCTGGGCCCTGCTGAAAGACGCCATCGCCATCCTGATGGAGGGAACCCCGGCGCACGTCGACCTGGACGAGGTGCGAAATTGCATTGCCGGCGTGGTCGGCATCGAAGGCGTTCACGACTTGCACGTCTGGACGATCACCAGCGGCATGGAAGCCCTCTCAGGGCACGTCGTCGTTGCCGATGGCCGTGCGGCGTCGGAGTTGCTGGCCGAGCTACGCAAACGGCTGCACGATCGCTTTGGCATCGACCACATCACGATTCAGATCGAGCCTCCCGACTTCGACGTCTGCCAGACGCGGTGTTAGAGTGCGGGTTCCAAAACACCTATCCAATCGTGCCATCAGCAGCGATCCACGCCATTAGGCAACCGTTGCTGCCCGCACGGCACCCTATTAAAGAGAATTGAACGCATGAAACTGTTCGATCTGAGCGGACGCGTGGCGCTAGTCACTGGTGGTAATGGCGGTATCGGGCTGGGGATGGCCAAGGGGCTAGCCGAGGCCGGAGCGCGAATCGTTGTCGCCGCACGCGATGCTGCCAAGAGTGAAGCGGCCGTCACGGAACTGAAAGCCGTCGGCACCGACGCCGTGGCGGTCGAAGTCGACGTCGCTGACGAAGCGTCCTGCAAGGCGATGGTCGATAAGGCCGTTCAGCAGTTTGGCCGAATCGATATTCTGGTCAACAACGCAGGCATCAACATTCGCAAGCAGCCCGAGGATTACACGCTCGCCGAATGGAACAACGTGATGACGATCAACCTGACGGGCGCCTTCATCTGCTCGCAGGCGGCTTATCCCGCGATGTGTCGCGCCGGCGGCGGCAAGATCATCAACATCGGTTCCATGACGTCGATCTTCGGCATCCCCTTCGCACCAGCGTATTCGGCGAGCAAAGGAGGGATCGTTCAATTGAGCAAGGCGCTCGCCATTGCCTGGGCCAAAGACAACATTCAGGTTAACGCCGTGTTGCCGGGGTGGATCGATACCGATCTAACCAGGCGGGGGCGGAAGCAAGTCGCGGGGCTGCACGAGCGCGTGCTGGCTCGCACGCCTGCTGCACGCTGGGGCGACCCGGCCGACTTTGCCGGCATCGCGGTGTACCTGGGGGGGCCGGCCTCACAATTTGTCACCGGCGCAGCGATCACGGTAGACGGCGGCTACTCGGTAAACGGCTAAACGCTTCGCGGGACACGCAGCGATTATTCTTCACCACCCGAAGCATTGGCCACGGTCGCCGGGCGGCGAACTTGCAGCGTGATCGGACGTGAAGCCTGAATTCCGGCGGCATTTGCCACGGCCTGAATTTGGCGGCTCGAATCGGGGACCCATTTGGCCGCGGTCAAGAAGATCTGCCGCTCGGTCTCACCGGCCCGGATCAACACGCCGTTAAGCCCGATGTTATCGACGATCACGCCGTGCGGCAGATTGTCGACGTCGAAGTTGGCTAGTTCGTCGTAGCCGTTGCGCTCGATCTTCAACAGAGCTGTAACGGTCGTGCCCGGGGCAATCGTGAGCTCGGCCGGTTCCAGGTGGACAATGATCTTTGGTTTAGCGGCCGGAGCCAGCTTCGGTGCGGCGACCGGTTTCTCGACCCAAGCGCCGTCGATCTTGGCCTTGGCCGTGATCTTGATCGCGGCCAGGGCTTCGTCCGTGGGCTTCACGGCATCCGGCGCAGCGTTAACCACGGCTCGCGCCTCGTTATGACCGGCCTGGATCACGGTCGGCGTTGAGAGAGTGAAACCGGCGGGCAGGCCGGCGGCCTCGATCATGATTTCGCCGTCGAAACCATCGCTACGGTCAGCCGCGAACGTCAGTCGCTGTCCGCTGCCGGCAGGCACACTGATATCGCGCTCGTTGACGCGCACCTGAAAGTCGTGATGCGGCGGCCGGACAATCAGTCGATAGCCGAACATGTCGCCGCCCAGTCCGCGCACGTCGCTCACTCGTACCACGTAAGTTCCGTCGACCGGCGCGGTAAAGGTCAATCGCGAATCACGTCCCAGCTTGCGATCGCCGTCGTCATCGTTTTCGTAATTGATCGTGAAAACGGGCAAGCCGGTCGACACCAGCTTGGCGTCAATGGCATGCGGGACAACCGTGTAAATACTCTCATCGAGCGGATGGGCGCGGGCGCTGGTATCGAAGTAACCGCGTCGTTTGCCAGCCGACGTGTACATCAGCATTTCCGAATCCGGTCCCTGTGGCATGCGGAAGACCTTGCACACCTCGCCTTGCAAGTAGATGTATTCGTTCAGCTCCATCTCTTCCCAACTCTTGGCACGGAAGCCAGCCCCGATCGAGTCGATGGGGCGGAACTCCAGATAAGAATCACGCACCGCTTGCAAAACGAGCCGGGGGACCGGTTGCCCCTGGGCGTCCAGGATTTCCAGCTTTGCGTCCAGCGGGCTTTTACGACGCGCCGCCTCGACCTCGACAATCCACGTTTGCCTCTTGCGCGCCTCGAAGCGGTACAGGTCCGTGTCCGTTGCCGCCGCATCCTCGCTTGCCCCAATGCGACCTCCGGCGACGCCGGGAACGACAAGCGTTGTGGCCTGCGCCGGATGATCGTTCGGTTCCACCTCGACGATCTCGGCCGTGTCGGAAACCAGCACTTTCAATCCCTCGCGGCTGCGGAAGCGATTGGCATCCAGTGGCACATCCACGTCTCCCGGCTTCTCGGCCGCGATCTTCACGCGGCTATCGGCGGGCAGGTTGTAGCCGATCAATTGAACGTCACGCTCGCTCCCCACGGCGACGCTTAGCGGGAAGGCGGCGGTCACGTACGGCAGCTCGCCGAGCGCCAAGCGATAGAAGTGCTTATCCGAACCGGCCAGCGCCAGGTCGCGCACGCGGATCGCGTAACGTCCGTCGGCGGGAATGCGGTATGCCAGCAGTGGATCGGACTCGTCGTTGAAATCATTGCTCGCCGCGACGACATGCCCCGCCGGGTCAAGTATCGAGAGCAGGCCGTTCAACTTCGAGCCAAGCGACTTGGCGGCCAGATCGACGACAATCGTTTGGCCGGCCCGGGCATCGAACGTGACATGATCGACGTCCCCCATCGTGGCCAGCGTGCCCCACACACAGGCAGGCAGCGCCAGCGGCGCGACGGCAGCAACAGTCGCATTGGGCTCGGCTTCGACTCGTTGCGGTAAATTGTCGACCTCGATCGACAGTTGTCCGCTGTCGCCCCCACTGGTCGTGAGGGACAACTGATAACGCCCCCGCGGCGTATCGGCAGCCGGCACGATGTCGACCCATAATTCGTCTGCGCGGGCCGTGTCGGCATCCTGCGGAACGATCGTGGAAGTGAACTGCCCACGATCGAACTTGACGGCCGTCGGTTCGAGCAGATTCTTGCCGACGATGCGAACGCGCGTTGTTGTTCCTCGCTCGACGCCGCGCGGCTCAAGCGCCGTGATCTCGGGCTTCGGAAGCGGAATGCGATCGCCGGTCGTGACGTCGTAGAAGCCGACACTGCCATCCAGGCGCCCGGCGAGCAGCGTTTTGTTGTCCGGCGCGATGGCCAGGGCGCCGGCCCAGTCGGGCTGCGCTTCGAGCTCACGCTTTTCGAGATACGTCGCCGCGTCCCATACCTTCAACGTGCGATCTTCGGCAGCGCTGGTTAGCCATTTGCCGTCGGGCGAGTAGGCCAGCTTGATGACGGCCCCTTCGTGCGCGAAGCGCGTATAGACCAGCGGATTGGTTCCCTCTTTGGCCGAATCACTGATCTGCCAGACGCGAATGCGATTATCGACGCCGCCGGCCACGACGTGCTTACCGTCCGGCGCGAAGGCCACGGTGTAAAGTTCCTTCAGTGGCTGGCCGAAGGTGTCCAGCCGTTCGCCGGTCGACACTTCCCATAATTTCACCGATCGATCGGCGCTGGCGCTGGCCAGCAATTTTCCGTTCGGGCTGAATGCCAGATCGTAGACCGCGCCATTGTGGCCGGCCAAGGTGCGCACCAATTCACCGCTGGCGGCGTCCCACAGCTTGATCTGCTGGTCATAGCCGCCGGTGGCGATCAATTGGCCTTCAGGGCTGGCCGTCGCGGCATAAAGGCTGTCACGATGGCCGACAATCTTTCGCAGCGGCGCACCGTCGGCCACGTTCCACACGATTGCTTCGCCGAAGAGGCCCGCCTCACCGGCTGCCGAGAGGAGCCGGGCACCGTCCTTCGAGAATTCCACGTCCGTTACATTGCCGCGATGTCCCGAGAATTTGCGGACCGTCGCCCGGCTGTCGGTCGCGATCAAGCGGATCTCGGCGTAACCGGCGAGCGCCGCCAGCTTACCGTCCGGTGAGATGGCCACGGCATTGATCTGCCGGCGCGGCGTACCACGCAATGCGACCTTGGGGGTGACCAACAGTGTTGGGTCAGGCGCCGCGCCAGTGGGGCCCTTGGCACCGGCATCGATCCAGGACTTCACCAGCGCGATCTCGGCCGGCGTGGGCCCTTCGTTTCCTTCAGGCGGCATGGCGGGCTTGGCACGTCCGTCGAGCATCAACAGCAGACGGCTCGCATCGCCCTGGCCCGGCACAATCGCCGCACCGGCTTTGCCCCCTTTCAACAGGCTTTCATGCGTCTCCAGAACGAGATCGTGTTCCGCATCGTCGGCGTTGTGGCAACCCAGGCAGTACTTCTTGAAAAGCGGCGCGATATGAGTGTTGAACTCAGGTTCCTTCGCCGCCGCCTTCGCGTCCTGCTGCGCGACGGCGACCGGCGCGTCGTCGGCGCGCGTGGCAGTGCCGGTCATTGCCAAAATCGCCACGGCCAACAGCCAGCTCGTCGTTAAACGATCGCTTAGGTGCATGAGGATCTCGACCGCACAAGCGCGATCGCGTCGATGTTTAAATTTCAGATATGAGAAGGTCAATGATTAAAGAGGAACTCGGTACTGCTGAGCACGCTCCAGTACAAATCCTCGACCGCCTGACGCTTGTCCGCGGCGCTGGTCGCAGCCAGCTCGGGCAGGATCTTGGTTTTTTCTGCGTCGGTCGGGTAACGCGACAGCGCCGCCAGAAACAGACCTTCTAGCAGCTTGTCGTCGGCGGCATTTTCTGCAAGCAATTTCGAAATGTCGTTCGTCGACGATTGCAGCTTGTCGTTCAGCGAGTTGCCGTTGGCGATGTGCAGCACTTGCACCACGCTGGGTTCGGCATTTCGTTCGCATTCGCAGGTCGTGATCCGCTCGGGCCGGCCGAACGCCTTCAAGAAGTAAGAGGCCACATTGGAATCGGGCAACTGCATGGCCCGCCAGCCTGCCGGATAGCCGGCAAACTCGGTGGCCGCGCCGGACACCTGCGACATGGCATCCAGCAGCACCTCGGCCATCAAACGCTTGGGATAATAATGCGAATAGAATCGTTCGTCGCCCGTGTTCTCGGGCAGCGGTCGGCTAGTACGCTGATACGTATTGGATTGCAGGATCGTCCGCATCAGCGCCTTCAAATCGTAGCGGTTGTCGGCCAGATGGCGGGCCGCGGCGACCAGCAATTGCTCGTTGCTGGCCGGATTGGTGAGGCGCATGTCGTCGACCTTTTCGACCAGGCCGACGCCGAAGAAATTCGCCCACACGCGATTCGTGATCGAACGGCTGAAATAGGGATTTTCCGGTGCGACCAGCCAAGCGGCGAGCGCCAGGCGGCGATCCTCGGTCGAAGCGTTCGTGAGCGCCGTCCCGTCAAGCGGTGCCGGCGGCTGCGGTTTGCCGGTGAGCGGTTGAATCAATTCGCCCGACGAATCGTGATAGACGATCAGGTTTCCTTCGCCCGGCATGCTCTTCGTGCGAACGCGCGCGAACAGATTCGCAAACGCGAAATACTGACTGTTGGTCCACTTTTCCAGCGGATGATTGTGGCAGCGAGCGCAATTGATCGACATGCCCAGGAAGGCCACGCTGGTGGTCTCGGCCAGGTCGAGAGGGTCGCCGTGCAGAATGTAATAGTTCGAGGCGCCGTTCTCCAGCGTGCTCCCCTTGGCCGTGACGATCTGCCGCACGAATTCGTCCCAGGGAGTGTTCGCTTCGACTTGGTTGCGAATCCACGTGTAGTAAGACCACAAGGCCGGCGTGCGCAGCTTGTCGCCATTGACCAGCAACAGATCGGACCATTTGTAGGCCCAATAGTCGATAAACTCAGGGCGCGCTAGCAGCGATTCGATCAGCTTGTCGCGCTTGTCGGTCGCGGTATCCGCCAGAAACGCGCGCGTTTCATCTGCGGTCGGCAACACGCCGATCGTGTCGACGTACGCGCGACGCAAAAATTCGGTATCTTCGGCGCGGGGCGATGGGGGAATGTTCAGGCTTTCGAGCTTGGCCAGCACCAGCTCATCAATGAAATTGCGCCGCGGTGCCGAGGCAAAGACGTCGGCCGCGATCGGTTTTTCGTACGGTGCGCTGACCGACGAGACCGCCACGCGGCTGGCGTACCAGGCGGTCAGCACTCCTTCGCCATGCCCCACGACGCTGACCAGGCCCGCGTCGTCGATTTGCGCTACCGATTCATTGGCTGAGGTGAACTTGACCCACCGTGTGACGTCTTCCTGATGGCCATCGGTGAAATAAGCACGTACCAGAAATTGTTGCTTGTCCCCCGGCTTCAGCACGACGCCCGCCGGGAGCACCTCGATCCGTTCCACGCGCGGATCTGACGCCTGTGGGCCGGGCGCGCCCACGGCGATCCATTCCGACAGCACCCGGTATTCGAGTGAGTCAGGCGAGAAGCGCAGCCCGCCCTTGTGCGGCACAGCGCCAGACGGCTTGGTCAGTAGCAAGCTGCGGCCTGGGTCGGTGGGTACCATGCGTCGGCCGCGCGCCTGGCGTGTGAGCGTGGTGAAATCCCCTTCGGGATCGTACCCGCGCAACGAAAGCTTGAAACCGTTTTTGCCCGCCAGCGCCCCGTGGCAAGCGCCGGAATTACAACCTGTCTTGGCAAACACCGACTCGACGTGATTGCGGAAGCTCCACTCGAATGGTTTGTCCATGTCGGTGACAATGATGTGCGCCGTGGACGTGGCGCCGTCGACCGAGGCCGTGATCGTGGCTTCGCCATTGGCCTTTGGATGAAGGACGCCGCTTTCGACAGTCACGACCTGCGGATTGCTGCTTGCGAACGATATCTCGGCAGCGACCTGCCCCACGAACTGGCCGTTGCGGCTACGTTCGACCAGCAGTTGCTGCCGCGCCTCGGGCCCGCGCACTGCAATCTCCGCGGGTAGCACAGCGATCGTGTCGGCGGCGCGAGCGATCGCCGGATAATTCAGTGCAGATGCCAGGCTGCCAGCGAGCAGCAGCGTCACGCGCGAAATCGTGATGAACCGGCGGCGCGACGTATCGGCCCGCTCGATTGTTTTCCAGGCCGTCGATAGCGCCATTAGAAGAGCTCTTTGATTTCATGCTTGCCGAAGTCGACCAGCGGGAACGGCCGTCCTTGCGGACCGGGGAGCTTGGTTTCCAGGTCCAGCCCCAGGCTGCGGTAAATGGTGCCCACGATCTCGGGCGGGTCGACGGGGCGCTCGGCGGGCACGCCACCAATGGCATCGCTACGTCCCACGACGCGGCCCCCTTGCACACCGCCGCCGGCGAAGTGGCTGGTCCAGCATTGCGGCCAATGGTCGCGTCCGCCGGCCGGATTGACGCGCGGCGTGCGGCCGAATTCTTGCAAGTTGCAGACCAGCGTATTGCCGAGCAGGCCCCGCTCGGTGAGATCCTCGAGCAGTGTGCTGTAAGCCTGGTCGTACATCGGGGCGACGATGTCGCGCATGCCTTCGATCGAGGTGAACGGCTTCGAGCCGTGAATGTCCCAGGTGATCTCGTCGAACACGGTCAGAAACGTGTTGATCGTGACGAAGCGGACCCCCGCTTCGATCAAGCGGCGGGCCAGCAAGCAGCATTGTCCAAAGCGCGTCATGCCATAGCGGTCGCGCAGGGCCTGCGGTTCTTTCGAGAGATCGAACGCGTCGCGCGCCTGAGCGCTTGTCATCAGGCGAAAGGCCGCTTCGAAGTTATTGTCGAGCAGTTGCTCGTTGCCCGACGCTTCGAACTTGCTGACCGTCTCATCAACGGCCGTCCGCATGCGGCGGCGACGATCGAGGCGCGCCTGGCCGATCGTGGCCGGCGGCAGCAAGTCAGGAACCTGGAAATTCGGCTTCGACGGATCGGCCATTAGGGCAAACGGATCGTGCGCCTTGCCCAGAAAGCCGGCGTCCTGGCCGTGCGGCAAGTTGCCACCGGTGCGCCCCATCGGCTCGGGCAGTACGACATGCGCCGGCAGATCCGATTTCCGCCCGCGCAGATAGGCCAGCGCGCAGCCCGCATGCGGCGTGTTGATGCCGCCGGTGAACAGCCGGCCCGTTTGCAGCATCTGGTGACCGGTATCGTGGACCGCGGCGGCGGTATGAAAGCAGCTCCGCACCAGCGAGTACTTATCGGCGTGCTGCGCCATGCGCGGGAAGATTTCCGAAATCTCGATGCCCGCGGCATTCGTCTTGATCGGCTTGAACGGTCCACGGATCTCGGCCGGCGCCTCGGGCTTCATGTCCCAGCAGTCGATCTGGCTGGGAGCGCCAAGGTTGAAGATCATGATGACAGCCCGTTCGTCGTGGCCATCGGCCACGCGTCCGCGTGCCTTGGCGGCCATTAATTCGGGCAGTGCCAGTCCGACGGCCGACAGCGTGCCGGCCTGCAGGAATTCGCGGCGCGTGACACCATCGCACGTGTGCGCGGCAGCTTTACCGACCAGGTCGAGCATAGCGACTTCCCCTCCAGAACCCTACGCGCAGCTCAGTTGGCGACCGCAGGAAGTGGCCGCGCAGGCGAGACTTGGATCGTATCATCCGCGCCGCAGGATCGCAAATTTCCGCTGCGTGAATCGGGCGAATAGCAGCAATCTGGGCGCCGAAACTTTGACGAACAGCGCAAGAAAAAAGCTGGCCCCCTTGGCGAGGGGCCAGCTCTAATTGGCAAGCAAACGAGAGAAGACTTCTACAGAACACTTAGGCCTTACGCAGGCGACGGCGAACAGCCGGCACCAGAGCGATCAAGCCGAGACCAGCCAGAGCAAAGCTGCTGGGTTCGGGGACAACGGCCGTGGCGACGATCTGTCCGGAGAAGATCGCGTCGACCACGAGCAGGCCGGTGTTCACGACGACGTCCACGAAAACGGGGATAGTCAACGTGCTGATGCCACCGGCGGTGACGATCGTGCCATTGGCGGCGCCAGCGATGTTACCGCTGTTACCACCGATGCCCGTCGTGCCGTTCTGGAACGCAGTGCCGGTCTGGAAGTTCTGATCCGGCGGGTTGAAGTCGCCGTTACCGGCGTTCAAGTTGTAATCCAGGTTACCGGCGTCGGTGCTGACGGTCAGCCCCGTGGTGTCAAACGTACCACCGGTCAAGACGGACATGCCGTTCAAGCTGGCCAGCGCCGAATCAATGGCGGCATAGCCGGCGATCGCGGCTGTGTTCAGATTATAAATCTGAGTGGGGTCGGTCGGATCAGCCGGAACAACCAGGACCAAGCCGTAGTTGGCGGTCTGGGTGTTGCCGACGTTCGGGTCATTCGGGGCGAGGTCCGGCAACGGGCTGGTGGTGCCGTTCGCTGGATTTCCGCCAGCCGCATCCGGATAGATTCCGCTTTGCGACGAGAAGGCGATCGAACCCGGAGCCGAGCTGATCGAGATGTTGCCACCCGTTGTGTCGACACCCAACGCGCCACTCAGGCTCGCCGTGTCGCTGCCCGTGAACTGGGCATAGGTCAGGGGGGTTCCCTGCGAGGCTACGCTGACCTGCAATGAGCTCAGCGCGGAATTGATTGTGTAAGTCACAGGTGCTGCGATCGCGCGACCAGAAGTCGCCAGCGCGCAGATGCCGGCTACGCCGGCGATGAACTTAACCATGTTGCTTCTCATTTGCTTCCCTTTCTACATGCCAAAATTCGGACTAGGCGAGAATTCGCCCCCGTTCCGCACATTCTGCCTAAACCGAACCAGTTAGTCAACGAAATAATTTCAGTAAATACGAAGAAACTGACAAAAGCCGGAAAAATATGAAAGCCGGCTAATTTGGAGACCATACAAACGGGGGGGTAGTTGCTGGGGCGCATCCGCGAATCCACACAGACTGACCATTCACAAATCGCATTACGACAATGCTTTGCGACGCATGCAATGCGCCCGCTTACCCGGTGCGACGCAGGCGGCGTCCCAGTTCTGCGGCTGTCTCGGGGGCAAATTCCCCCGAATATCGGATCATGCCCGATTCCAGCGCGGCCACGACCTGCCCATCACGCAAGGCCAGGGAATTCGTCGGCTTGGCCGCCACCCGCTCGGCCGAGGTAACAATTCCTTCGAGGTTCAAGGGATCCGATCCGGCCACGACCAGAAAATCTGCCGACGGCTCGCGATCGCGCATTTCGCGCAGACGTTCGATGGCCTCTTCCGTGGCGTATTGTTCGCCACCGACACCCGAGATGAATCTGCCACCTCGTATCTCGCCGCGCGCTTCCAGTCGGCGCAATAGCGGCACCAATTGTCCCCAACTCGGCGCGGCTGTTTCGCGCGTAAGCAGATCGCGAAAGATTACGCCCCACCGCCGCAACAATTGCCAGGCCCAATGCGTTAGCGATTCGTCCGCGCTGGCAAGCGCGACAGATCCGGGAAACAACGACCAGCGTCCGGAGTTGGCCATCTGGCTGGCGCGCGGCGTCTGATGCGCACGCTGACGGCGCGTGCGGCGGCCCGCAGTCTTTGAGCGCATGGCCAGAACTCGCAACGGCGCGAAACCATCGGACACAATCAGACCGAGTTGCGCAAGCTCCAGCAGCGCCTCGTCCAGATGCGTGGCCAGCAAGCCGGTCGCGGCGACCAGATCGTGATAGAAAAGTGCGCCGCGCCCTTCGAGCGCTTCGAGCACCGCGCGCGCGTTGCCGCGTACCGGGGGCACAACGTCATCGCGGTCCGCCGGCAACAGCCAGCCAAGATCGCTGCGCAACATCAATGAAAGGGGAACCACGCGCGTCAACCGGCTGCGACTGACCGGACCGTCGTCATCCGGTCGATAGGGACGCAACCTGCCCCACGTCAATTCGCCCGAGTAGGCCAATTGGTCGAGCCAAGCCGGATCGTAGTCCTTCACGCGCAAAGGCAGAATGCGCCGCTCCCAGACGCCGGCCGCCATTTCGAACCCCTGCAGTTGCCGAATCACTTCGCGCACGCCGGCCACGCCCGTCAGACGCCGGTCCGTCGCCAGGCACTGATGCTCGGTCAGAAAGCGCAGATACGTGGCAGGCTCGACCGGTTGAATCTGGCGACGCAGGCGGTCGAGCGTGAGGCGATGGATGCGGGCCAGCAGCCGGCGATCGCACCATTCCACGGGAGCCGGACGTTTTTCATCGACGGCGAATAGATCGTCAGCAATACGCGGCCGCGCGCCGGGCGGCGTGTAACGCCCGCGCATGGCCATCCCCTCGGCTTCGAGGGCGACGAGCGCAGCCTCGATGCGGCCGGCTTCTTGCGCCAGATCGTGAGCCATTTGCGCAACCGTGATCGGACCCGCGACCTGCAAACGTCCACGCACCAGGTGGACAAGCGCTTCGGCGGATTCCCACTGCTGCCGCACCGAGGGGGGCAGGGATGGCCGATGATCGATCGTCGCCGTTGGTAGCGCCGCCGCGATCAGGGGCCAGTTCTCGGTGGCGATCCACAGCGGTGGGCAATCTGGTACATGAGCGCGCGTCGCCCGACCGGCCGCCACAAGCTCGGCGAACCAGCGATTCCAAGCCGTCCCTTCCTGCTCCAGCAGGACCCCCTGGGCAATCAGCGCGTCGTGCAGTTCGTCGACGTCGCGCACCAGCGGTTGTGCTTCCGTGCGAACCTGCGCAATCGCGTCCGGATCGAGCCAACCCAGATCGCGCATCGCGGCGATGTCCAGAGTGCGGCGCACTGAAATCGCGCGCGTGCGCCGCTCTTCGAGCGGCGCGCCGTCGAGGAAAGCATAGGGGTTGGCATTAATAATCTGGTGCGAGAACGGCGAAGGCTCGCGCGTGTCGGCCGCGACCAACTCGACCTCGCCCCCGGCGATGCCGCGCAACACATCGAGCCAGCCATCGATATCCATCGCCTCGTGCAGGCAGTCATAAACCGTCTGGTTGACGAGGGGATGATTGGGAATTTCCACGTCGCCGGAATGGTTTTCCAGGCAGCCGACGGTTTGTGGAAAGACGGACGCCAAAAGATCGTCCGAGCGATGTCGCTGCAGATACGGGGGCACCTTTTTGCCGCCGCGATAGCGCAGGATCGACAAAGCCCGTGTCGCATTCCACCGCCAACGGGTTTGAAAGAGCGGCGCGACCAAGAGTGCCTGCTCGAGCAGCGCCTGCCCATTTTGCGGGTTGAGCATCTTGAACAGGGCGTCGATCGGGAAACTATGCTGCGGCCCCATCGACAGCAGCACGCCATCGTCGGTGGCGCTGGCCTGCAGCTCGAAATCGAAGCTGCGGCAAAATCGCTTGCGCATCGCCAGTCCCCAGGCACGATTGATGCGCGCGCCCAGCGGAGCGTGAATGACGAGCTGGCTTCCCCCCGATTCGTCGAAGAAGCGTTCGAAGACGATCTGACGCTGCGTCGGAACGGCTGGGATCGCGGCTTTTTGCGCCGCGACATAGCGGGCGGCTTGCACGGCGGTCCAATCGTCGGCCCCGCACTCCGCGGCCAGCCAGGCCGCGGCGGCCGAGAAGTCGATGTCGTTGCGTGGCACGCCGAATTCGCCGGTCGACTCGTGCGGCCGGCCCGGCGGAATCTCGATCCGCGCCGCCACTTCCGTCCGCAAAGTGGCCACCTCGGCCGAGAGCTCGCGAGTCCGGCCGGGCGCTTCACCAAGCCAGAACGGGACCGAAGCCGGGGCGCCGTGGGCGTCCTGCACGACGACCTCGCCGCCGCGCACGTAGCGAATTCGCCAGGACATGTTCCCCAGTTGAAACACGTCGCCCGCCTGGCTTTCAATGGCGAAGTCTTCGTTGAGCGTGCCGACGAAGGTGCCGTCGTCCTCAGTGACAACCCGATAATCGGCGACCTCGGGAATGGCGCCCCCCGAAGTAATGGCCGCGATCCGCGCGCCGCGCCGCGGGCGCAGACGGCCGTTCATGCGATCGCGATGCAGGTGCGCGCCGCGGCCGGTTTTCGGGTCGGCCCCTTGGGTGACCAGCTCAACGGCCTTCTCGAAATCCTCACGCGACAGGTCGCGATAGGGCCACGCCCGGCGACAGAGTTGATACAGCTCGCCTTCGTCCCGTTCATCGGCTGCCACGGCGGCGATAATCTGCTGGGCCAGAATATCCAAGGGCGCGATCGGAATTTCGATGGCGTCGAGCCGGCCTTGGCGAACCGCCCGCACTACGGCCAGGCATTCGAGCAACTCGTCGCGCGACAGCGGGAACAGCCGGCCCTTCGGTATCAAGCCCAGCGAGTGGCCCGAGCGGCCGACGCGCTGCAGAAAAGTCGCGATCGATCGTGGCGACCCGATCTGGCAAACCAGGTCGAGGTAGCCGACGTCGATGCCCATCTCTAACGAAGCCGTGGCAACGATGGCCTTCAGTTGGCCGGTTTTGAGCCGTTCCTCGGCCGAGAATCTCATCGAGCGCGACATGCTGCCGTGATGCCCGGCCACGGCGTCTTCGCCTAATAGCTCGATCAGATGATGCGAGACGCGTTCGGCCAGGCGGCGCGTATTGACGAAGATCAGCGTGCTGCGGTGGGAATTAACAAGTTCGGTCAGCCGGCTGTAGACTTCGCCCCAGCACTCGTGCGAACAAACGGCGGCCAACTCGCCCGGCGGGACGTCAACGGCCAGATCCAGCTCGCGCTGATGCCCGACGTCGACGATCGTGCAGGCCGGCTCGCTGGGAGAAGTGGCCGAAGCGCCGACGAGAAAATGCGCGATTTCGTCGATCGGCCGCTGCGTGGCCGATAGCCCGATCCGCGTCGGCTGAACTCCGGTCAGTTCGGCCAGCCGTTCAAGCGAAAGCGCCAGATGGCTGCCACGCTTGTCGCGGGCCAGGGCGTGAATTTCATCGACGATTACCGTGCGTACGCCGCGCAACATCTCGCGACCGCGAACGCTCGTTAGCAGCAAATAGAGCGATTCGGGCGTAGTGACCAGAATATGAGGCGGATGCCGCAGCATGGCCTGCCGCTCGGAAGCCGGCGTGTCGCCGGTGCGGACCGCCGCGCGAATCAGCGGGGCGCAGTAGCCGGCCTCGATCGCCGCGGCACGGATTTCGGCCAGCGGTACTTCGAGGTTGCGATGGATGTCGTTCGAAAGGGCCTTTAACGGCGAGATGTAGACGACCTGCGTCTCGCTGGCCAACTCGCCGGCGGTTGCCTGGCGAAACAACCGATCTAAACACCACAGAAAGGCGGCCAACGTCTTGCCCGAGCCGGTCGGGGCGGCGATCAGGGTATGGCGTCCGGCGGCAATACTTCCCCAGCCGAGGCGTTGCGGTTCGGTCGGAGCGCCGAAGCGGTCGCGGAACCACCGGGCAATGACGGGATGGAACGGCGCCACGTCCTCCAGGGACGCAGCTGCTACTGGGGCGGCTTCTAAGGGCTCGGTGCCTAGGAATTCGCTCGTGGACACGTCGTCCGACCTTGTCTCGGTAAGAGTTCTGCCAAGGATCGTCATCGATCCGTCAGTTCATCTTACCGATTTGGTCGAATGCGGCACGCGATCGCTGCCCTCAGCGGCCAAGCTGGACCGCCGCGGCAGTGGAGATCACGGCCGTTTCCGGAATCTGTGGGCCGCGTGAGTTCGCGGGAAATCAAAGGACTCTACGGCCGGCTAGGGACCGCGTCGTCCACCACCGGGGCCGCCGAAACCGCCGGTCTGAGGAATACCACGTTGCTGCATGCGGGTAGCCACCTGGCGTCGGTACTCAGACCGCTGTGCCTGCGAGCTCGCCGAGGAGTTGTCGAGTGCCGAACGCCGTTGTTGGCTGCGATCGCCGCCGCCTCCGCCTCCCCCGGGCCCGCCACGTCCGCCGCCGCCTTGTCCACCTCCCTGACCGCCGTTGGTGCCGCCACCGCCCGCGGCTTGCTGCTTGGCCCGCTCGGCGTCACGTTCCTTTTGGCGTTTTTCCCAGTCCTTTCGTCGCTTGACCATTTCGTCGATATCCTTGTCGAGCGCCTTGGTCTGGTCTTTTTTCGACAGGGCGAAGAACTCGTTCATCTTCTGCTGATCGCGCTGGCCGCGACCCTTTTCGAATTCCCTGCGCAAGTCACGGCGCTGATCTTCGCTGAGCTGATCCATCGCCTCGCGCATTTGGCCAAAGAGTTTGCCGCGATCCTCGCGCGACAAATCCTCGTTGCGCATCTGCTTTCCCAAGTCCTTCACCAGCGCGAGATTCGGATCGGTACGGAAGGCGTAATAAGCCCCCGCGCCGCCGGCGAGCATCAGGATAATCGCCAGCGCGAATCCCAGTTTCTTGCCGCTCATATCAACGTCCCCTGTGCGCAAAAAAGAGTGGCATTAGTTCGCCACGTGATTATCCATGTATAGGAAGTTCCGCGCCCCCACGGTACCAGGCGCCGCGTGAAAGGGAGCGAAATCGAATACGATCCAAATCGTACTGGAATCGCGATTCTTAACGATCTCTTCGCGCCGCTTCGGCAGGTTCTGCTTGACGTCGAATACGATCGGCGAGTTGTATTCGTAGCTCATTTGCTCGAGCTCGAAAAACGTCATGCCGTCGGCCAGAATTGGGCTGTATCGGTCTTTTGTGGGATCGAAGCTTTGCGTGTCCTGACCATCGGTCGAGGTCTGGAGTGCGGTCCCCTCGTCCACGTAGGCCGTCTCGGCCTGGACGTCGTCGGGACATTGAAAGGCGTTCTGGTTCGATTCGATGTAATCCCCCAGCACGGCCCGCAGCGTGGGACGCCGCACGAGCTTGGGTTGCGGGGCCGGAGGATCGGCCGGAACACTGAGCATCTGGCAGGCATCGGGATAACGGCCGAAGGCACCTTGTGCCTCGACATACATTTGCAGCGCCAGCCCGATCTGGTGCAAGTTGTTGCGGCACTGCGTACGGCGCGCCGAGGCGCGAACGTACTGTACGGCTGGCAAAAGCATCCCAACCAGGATGCCGATGATAGCGATCACGACCAGCAATTCGACGAGCGTAAAGCCGCTCGCAGGCTGCCGGCGGCTCGTTCGGTTTTGGTCATTCGATCGCGGGATCATGCTTGCCCTTTCCGCTCGGGGGGCCAACCAAACCCAACACGTGGTTGCCCTTACGCTTTATTAACCCCGCGCTCGCGGCCGAGTGTCGGGGGAACCGCGACAATCCCGTTCGGCACGTCGCCGGCTAATCGCCCTTTCCCAAGGTTTAGGCCGGTCATCTGCGACGGCCGGAAATGGTCGGATTCACAGCAGTGCGCCGCCACAAGTCCACCTGCCGCAACGGTTTGCTCGCGGCCCGGCTCCATATTAGACTGCCCGGCGCAAGGTGTCATCGTCAATGGCCTAGGCCCGAGAGGAAAGAATGAAAGCTGTCCGCTGCAATGCCTGGTGCAAGCCGGCTGATCTAGTGATCGAGGACATTTCACGGCCAGAACCGGCGGCGGGCCAGGTCCTGATCAAAGTGCAGACCGCGGCTCTGAATTTCCCGGACGTCCTGATGATTCAGGGCCTGTATCAGGTCAAGCCGCCGCTGCCATTCACGCCCGGATTCGAATTCTCAGGCACAGTCGAAAGCGCAGGACTCGGCGTCTCGGGTTTTGCTCCCGGGGCACGCGTGCTAGCGCAGTGTGATCTGGGGGCCTTCGCCGAGTACGCTCTGGCGCCTGTGCATTCTGTCCAGCCCGTGCCCGCCGGACTGAACGATGACGAGGCAGCGGCGTTTCCGCTTGTGTATCAGACGTCGTACTTCGGATTGATCTACCGCGGCCAGCTAGCGCGCGGCGAATCGGTGCTCGTGCATTCGGCGGCCGGAGGTGTCGGCCTGGCCGCAGTGCAGATCGCGCGGGCGTTCGGCGCCGGCAAGATCATCGGCACCGTCGGTTCGGATGACAAGCGCGCCGCCGTGCTGGCCGCGGGCGCCGATGTGGTCGTGAACTACGAGACCGAGAACTTTGTCGACGCCGTCAAGGAAGCGACCGGCGGGCGCGGCGCGGACGTGATTTACGATCCCGTGGGCGGCGATGTCTCGGAGCAAAGCACGCGCTGCGTCGCCTTCGAAGGGCGGATCGTGATCATCGGCTTTACCAGCGGCAAGTTTCCCACGTTCAAGGGGAATCACTTGCTGGTGAAGAATTATAGTGTTGTTGGCCTGCACTGGGGCTTTTACCGGCAGATGAACCCCGCCAAGATCGAGCAAGGCTGGCACGACCTGATGAACCTTTTCGGCACCGGCAAACTCAAACCGGTTATCGCGGCGCGCTATCCGATGGCGCAAGTCGCCGAGGCCATGAATCATCTGACGTCGCGTCGCGCGATCGGCAAGATCGTGCTGCATTGGTAGCAAGTTTTGCCACCGACATTTCTTCTCTTCCTATCAGACGCACGGGAATCGCACGCATGGCCACGCGCATTGAAAAGCCCACGATCATCAAGGCGGCCGGAAACAAACCGAAGATCATCGAAGAATTCATCGGCCGCGTGAATTCGCAAACCGCCCAGGTCAGCGTCGCGCGGATGAACAGTCCCGGCGGCTGGCTGGAACCTGGACAAACGCCCGAGTTCGACGAGTACAGCATCGTGTTGCGCGGCATGTTGCGCGCGACAACCAAAACCGAGACGATCGAGGCCCGCGCCGGCCAAGCGATTTCGGTTCCTCGCGGTGAATGGGTGCAATACAGCACGCCCGAGACCGAGGGGGCGGAGTATATCGCCGTGTGCTTGCCGGCATTCTCGCCGCAAACCGTGCATCGCGACGAGGAGTGTCGATGAATCGCCATGCTGCGGACGGCATGCGGGAATTCAACCGTCGTGTCGACTTCGGCCGCACTTCGACCGATTACGCTCGCTACCGCGCCGGATTTCCTTCCGAGTTCTTCGATCGTTTGCAACGCTTCGGCACCGGCTTGGCCGGGCAACGTGTGCTCGATCTCGGCACAGGCACCGGTACCATCGCGCGGGGACTGGCCGCGCGCGGCTGCCAGACCATCGGACTCGATCCAGCCGCGCGGCAACTGCAGGAAGCGCAGCGCCTGGCGGACGAGGCCGATTTGCAAGCGAGTTTTCTCGCCGCCCGGTCCGAATCTTTGCCACTCGCCCCTGCATCGCTGGATGTTGTCACCGCCGGGCAGTGCTGGCATTGGTTCGATCGTCCTCGGGTCGCTCAGGAGGTGCGTCGAGTTCTGGTGCCCGGCGGAGAACTGGTGATCGCGCATTTCGATTGGTTGCCACTGGCGGGCAATGTGGTCGAAGCGACCGAGAAGTTGATCGATCGCTACAATCCGGCCTGGCATTTCGGCGGCACCACCGGCTTCTACCCGCAATGGATGCCCGAGTTGTCCGCGGCGGGCTTTAGTGACTTGGAAACGTTTTCCTTCGATCACGACGTCCCCTATAGTCACGAGAGTTGGCGCGGCCGCACGCGCGCCAACGCGGGTGTCGGCGCGAGCTTGTCGTCTGAAGACGTCGCGCGATTCGACGAGGAATTGGCCGCCTTGCTGCGCGAGCGATTTCCACACGAGCCGCTGATGACGCCGCATCGCGTCTTCACGATCATCGCTCGATCGCACGGTCTCGATCGTGTGGAAACGATACATGACGTCGGTTAGATCATAGGAATATTTTCGGGGAGCCTGCCATGAGTGAAATCAAGACCGAGCCCCCAGCCGGATCGGCGCCTCAGGAAGTGAAACCAGGCCCCGCGCGACGCGTGCTGCGTGGGATCGTCATTGGATTGGGGCTGATCGTCGCGTATCTATTGTTCTGGCCGTCGCCGATTGATCCCGTGGCCTTCGCGCCGCCGCCGATTCCTCCTTTGACGGGACCGCTCGCACCGAACGATCGACTCCAGGATGCCGAACTGTTGGCCGTCGGCAAAGTCGACGGTCCGGAGGACGTCGAAGTCGACGCCCAGGGGCGAATCTTTACCGGCACCGCCGATGGCCGCCTGGTACGTGTCGATCCCGATGGCACCGTGTCCACACTGGCGACCACCGGCGGTCGACCGGTAGGCATCGCGTTTGCGCCCGACGGCAAGTTGATCGTGGCCGACGCCATGAAGGGATTGTTGTCCGTCGATCCGGCCGGCGAAGTCGCGCTGCTGGCCGATGGCGCCGGCAACGAACCTTTGGGCTTTGCCGATGATGTCACCGTAGCGCGCGACGGCACGATTTATTTTTCGGACGCCAGTATGAAATTCGGGCCGCAGGAATATCTGCTCGACATGCTCGAAGCCCGGCCGCACGGGCGCCTGGTGCGTTACGATCCGGCGACGCACAAAACCGAGGTCTTGCTGCCGGACATGTGCTTTGCGAATGGCGTGGCCCTGTCGCAAAACGAAGATTTCTTGCTGGTCAACGAGACGTACCGCTTTCGGATTCTGCGCTATTGGCTAACGGGCAAGCGAGCCGGCGAATGGGACGTGTTCGTCGACAACCTGCCGGGCTACCCCGACAACATCACTCAAAGCGGTCGGGGCACATTCTGGCTGGCACTGTTCACGATCCGCAACGAGCAGGCCGACTGGCTTTCACCACGCCCGTTCATCAAGGGGATGATGGCGAAACTGCCCGCCTTTTTGTGGCCCAAGCCGCAGCCCTATGCCTTCGTCGTGCAGATTGACGAAGAGGGGAAAATCCTCAACAGCTTGCAGGATCCGACCGGTCGGCATTTGCGCGAGGTGACCTCGGCCTTCGAGCGCGACGGTTATCTGTACCTCGGCAGCTTGCACAATGACCGCATCGGCAAACATAAGCTGCCTTAGTGGGCCATCGCATCTACGCGGCAGCGTGCTGTCGAGTTTTCGACAGCGATCCCTTGATCGACAACTCTGTATTGCAGCAATTTAGAGCGGAACTAGCATGTCTCGCACCGAACAGCAATTCGAAATAGCACGGCAGTATCTGGCCGGCGGAGTCTCGGCCTCGACGCGGGTCAATCGCGCAATCGGCCGGCCAATGTACATCGATCGGGCCGAAGGATGCCGGGTGTGGGACCTGGACGGTCGCGAATATATCGATCTGTGTACCAGCCACGGCGCGGCATTGATCGGTCACGGCAATCGCGAAGTCATGGCGGCGGTGGAGCAAGCGATTGCGCGCGGCGCGCCGTGCTCGTACGAAAACGAAACGCACGCCCTGCTCGCGCGCGAGCTGTGCGAAGCGATTCCTTGCTGCGAGCGAGTACGCTTCACCGGTTCCGGAAGCGAGGCCACGATGCACTGCCTGCGCCTGGCCCGGGCTTTCACGGGACGGACCAAGCTCTTGAAGTTCGAGGGAAACTTTCATGGCTATCACGACCAGGTGATGTTTGCGCTGTCGGCTCCCGCCGCGGGCCCAGGCCCGGTGACTGATCCGGCCGTTGCGCCGGCTTCGACCGGCATGGTGCCGGCGCTGGCCGAGCAATTGATCGTGGTGCCGTACAATCGACCGGACTTGTTGGAACAGGCGTTCGCGCGGCATGGCCATGAATTGGCAGCCGCGATCTGCGAACCGATCTATTATAACGCCGGCTGCATTTTGCCGACGCCCGAGTTCATGCGCGCCCTGCGGCAACTAACCGAAAGGCACGGCGCGCTCTTGGTCTTCGACGAAGTGCTGTGCGCTTTCCGCATGGGGCCTGGCGGCGCTCAGGAGTATTTGAAAGTTACGCCGGACCTTTGCACGCTAGGCAAGGCCGTTGGCGGTGGCTTTCCACTGAGTGCGTTCGGCGGGCGTCTGGACATCATGCGTCGGCTTATGCCCGAGGGGGATTGTCAGCACAGCGGCACCTACAACGGTCACGTGGTGCCAGTCGCGGCAGGATTGGCGGCGGTGCGCGCGTACCGTCGGCCGGGCTTTTACGACCATATCAATGCGCTCGCCGGACGGCTGTATACGGGCTTCGGCACGCTGCTGGAAAAGCACGGGATACCCGGGCGAGTGCAAGGTTTGGGCGCGCGGTTTGGCATCTATTTCGGCATCACGCACGAGGTGCGCGATTGGCGCGACACGCTGGCGCATGATCGAACGATGATGCTGCGATTCATCGCAGCCGCGATCGAGGAAGGCGTTTATTTCCACGATTATGGCGGCGCGGCATGCCATCACGGTTTTTGTTCAGCGATGACCGACGCGGACGTTAATGATGCGTTAGCGAGGATCGATCGCGCGCTCGCGCGGATGGTTCGCGAGGGGCATGTCACTCCCGCCGGAAAGTCCTCGTAAGGCACTGCAACACGCTATGCGCATCGCCATCGGCCAACTTTGGCAAGAAACCAATACGTTCAATCCGCTGCCAACGACGCGGCACGATTTCGAGCAATTCGGCGTCGTCCATGGCCAGCAGATCGTCGAGCAATTTCACGATACCAACGAGCTGGGGGGATTCATCCAGTCGTTGCGGACTTGGCCCGAGCGGCCGGACATCGTCGGCCTGGTGCGATTACCGGCCTGGCCGAGTGGGCGGGCCACGGCGGAGACGTTTCGTTGGCTGCGCGACGAGATGGTCACCGCATTGCAGGCGGCGCTGCCGGTGGATGGTGTGTTGCTGGCTCTGCATGGTGCGATGGTTGCCGATGAACATCCGGATGTCGAAGGAGAAATTCTCACGGCAGTGCGCGAGGTTTTGGGGAGCCAGACGCCGGTCGTGGCGTCGTTAGACCTGCATGCCAACGTGACCGAGCGGATGGTTCGTGCGGCCGACGCCCTGGTTCTGTTTCACACGGCGCCACATATCGACGTTTTCGAGACCGGCCAGCGCGCCACACGACTGCTGCGGCGAATTCTGATCGATGGAGCGCGCCCAACCGCGGCCTGGCAGAAGATTCCCGCCGTGGTGCCGGCCGAACGGGCGAATACCGAGGATCCGGCGAGCGTGAGCCATGCCCTCAAGGCACGCTTAATTGACTTGGAAAATCAGCCCGGCGTGCTCACCGCTGGACTGGCCACGGTGCAACCCTGGCTTGATATCCCAGAACTGGGAACCGTGGCCATCGTCGTCACGGATGACGATGCGACACATGCTGCCGAAGCATGCCGACAACTCAGCGATGAGTTCTGGACGCGGCGCAGCGATTACCTCCCAACTTTGGTTCCTCTCGCCGACGCGGTAGAGCGCGCTTATCGAAACACTGCTGGCTTGACCGTGCTGTCGGATTCAGCCGACGCCACCACGAGCGGTGCCGTGGGGGACAGCACATGGCTATTAAGCGAGCTCTTAAAATATGACTGGCCGCGGCCGGCGCTCGTCACCCTTGTGTCGCCGGAAGTCGTCGCTGAAGCGGAGCGGCTGGGCGAGGGTGCCGAGTTCCACGGGACAGTGGGAGGCGTGCGCGACACTCGCTTCTCGCAACCGCTACCGCTCACGGCGCAAGTCGAGCGATTGTTCGACACGCAGTTCCTCTTGTCGGGCCACCTAGCGCGGAATCTGCCGGTCGACATGGGGCGCTCGGTGGTTTTGCGCACCGGCAACGTCCATATCGTTGTGACCAGCCGCAACGGGCCGCACTTCGCGCCGCAACTGTTCCAGGCCGCCGACATCGACCCGTTCAAGGCTCAAGTCTTGGTAGCGAAAAGCCCATGCGGATTTCGGGCGGCATACGCGTCCCGGGCGCGCGAAATCATGGTGGTTGCCGCGCCCGGCTGCGCTCCGTCCGAGTTCTGGAAGTACGACTATGCGCAGATTCCCCGCCCGCTATGGCCGTGGGATCAGATCGAGTCATGGCGGTCCACACCGGAGGTGATTCGCGCGATGCCGCTCAGCAATTGAGGGGGGGTGCGCAAGGTCGGCTAGGCCGCCATGCCACGAGGCGTTATCCTGCTACTGCGTAATTGACTTCTTGGTTACTCGATTTTTCAAGGAGGCTGTCATGCCCCTGCTGTATCGCGGATTCTTCCTGGTCGCTGGTTTGCTGACCGTGACGCAACTGGCCGGTTGCTCGAAGCCTGCCGCGCCCTCCAAAGCCACGGTTCAGGCCGAAGCCGAGGCCTCGGCCGAGGACAAAGAGGCAGCCGATATCGCCAAGGCAATGGCCGAACTGCCCGAGGCCGAACGCGCCGTAGCGATGGCCCAAAAGACTTGCCCCGTCGGAGATTCTCCGTTGGGCTCGATGGGCATGCCGTACAAGGTAACAGTCGACGGGCGCGACGTTTACTTGTGCTGCGAGGGGTGCAAGGAATCGATCGAGAAAGATCCCAAGAAATATCTGGCCAAGATCGACGCCCAGGCCAAGTAGTCTTCTCGCAAGCGCAAACGCCTGCCGGTCATTTGTCGTCGGTCGACACGTCGTCATTGACTGGCAGTGTCGAGAAGAAACCGATCATCATTTCGTCGAACGCCTGGTCACCCCAGCGGACAGCGACCTTGGAGTTGGGGTTCGCCAGGTTGTGTTCTGAATTGTCGAAATGCGCCGTGCATTCCAGCACAGTGCCTCGCGGCATCAGCTTTGGCTCGCTGAACTCGTAGCGCAACTGCCAATTGAAATCGAATTGCGGTACGTCGAGCAATGTCTCGGTCGAACCATTCGGATAACGGGCGACGAAGCGAAACGACTTTCCGCGCAGATGCATGTGCGGAAACAGCGTGGCCAGTAGCACCTCTTTATCGAAGGTGTAGTGCGCGGCCACTGGCTGATTCTCGACGCCGGGCTGGATCGTGAAGCGTCGATTCACCGCCGCCCCGCCGCGGGCGCGACGTTTGACTGTGCCCGGCTCGGCAAACTTCAGCCCGATGTAGCTGCGATCCTGTTGCTCGCGCCCGTTAGGCGTGTAGTGCAGTTGAAAGACGAACTTCGAGCCGGCCGGCACGAAGGCCGCGGTGCCAACCGGATAAATGCGGGCGCGCTCGCCAGGGGCGTAGCCGACTAGCCCACCGCCGCGGCGAAAGTCGTTTCCCGCCTTCTCGCGCCGCGGAGGCGCGAGCACGAAAGCAATCATGTGGTGGACAACGCTGCGGTTGCCCGGCCGCGCTTCGGCCGCCTGAATCCACTTGTCCTCGGTGAAGTGCGGGTCGACGGTGAAGTACTGGTATTCAACGACCCCCTCGGCCGGAACGGTATACGGCGTGTCGCGCATATAGATGATGTGTTCCGGCTCGCCCATTTGCCAACCGGTCGTGTATTGCGGGGGCGGGGGCAGGTCTTTTGGGTCCCCCTCGGGGCAGCCATTGTCGACCCACTTGCTGAACAATTCCTTTTCCTGGGCCGACATCCGTGAGTCATTGGCGAAGTGGCCAAACTCGGGATTCGCAAACCAAGGGGGCATGCGCCCTTGGTCGATCACCTCGCGCATCATGGGGGCCCAGCCGACGACCTCGCTGTATTCCAGCAGAGCGAACGGCGCAACCTCGCCAGAGCGGTGGCAATCAACACAATGTTTTTGCAACAGCCGTGAAATCTGATTGTTGAACGTGATGTCGCCGTGAGGCTCGATCTTCGCGGTGCGTCCGATTAGGCAGCCGGATGCCTCGGTCACGCTGTGGGTAACCTTTTTTCCCGCCAGGACTTCCTCGATGGCAACGGCCAAATCACGGCTGCGAGTTTTGGGACGGGCATAGCCTGACCCCGTGCTCAAGCCAAACTGGTCGTCGATCCGGCCGCGGTAGCGAATATGGCGGTCCTTATCGAGGACGAAAACCTCGGGGACGCGCACGGCGGCGAACTGGTCCGCCACGACGTTGCCCGCGTCTTTCAAGACCGGAAACGTGACCTGGCAGCAACGCACATAAGCGGCGATCTCGCTGGGCGCGTCTTGTTGATTGGCATTGATGCCCAGGAAGCAGACGCCACGCTCGGCAAAGTCCTTGGAAAGTTGCTCCAAGCGCGGGGCGTATTGTTTGCACAGGGGGCATTCATTGCCTAGAAACGCCACGACCACAACGCTTTTATCCGCGAAGTCGTCCAGGGCGTACGGCCGACCGCGGTAATCGGGAAGCGTGAAGTTATCGATCTTTCGGTCGATCGAGTTTGCCAAGTCCGGGGTAGCGGCTTGGGCGGGATCGGTTAAAGATGCGCAACATGCTCCTAACGCGACGAATACAATCACTCCATTGATTCTGCGCATCAATCCCCTCGTGACAGATTCGGAGCGGAAGAAACCGCCTATCGAGATACGACGGGCCAAGAGCGGCCCAATCGCGAGCAGAGCTCCCCCGCGGTAGTCTAACCGCTCGCTGCCGCCGCGAGATATTAAAAGTTTGCGAAAATCGGCTATTTGTCTTATCGGCCGTAGCGTACCGCCCGCATGGCGCGATCCAGGAAAACAAAGCACATCGGCGATTAAGGACCTGAAGTTCAAGGGAATGGTTTGAGCGCGAACGATTTCCTGAACTCGCTTGAAAAGCGAGGGGCTCTTTGGACGCCTATCGCTCTGCCTGGACGCGCATCGAATCGGAGAATCCGCCATCAACAGACGCAGCCACCTGTTACGGCCACGGGCATTTGCGGGGGGGGCGCGTACGCCGCGTGAGGCATGTGATCGTCGTCGCAACGTTACTTTTTGTGGCAACAAGCGCATTAGCACGTGCGCCCAATTTCGAACCTTCGCCCACAACGACTGTCATGGTGCCAATGCGCGACAACCGTGATTCCGACCGATGCCATATCAAATCTTGGCTACGCGAACATGCGCTACGGCGGCGCCTTCGACCATCTGCCTACTTACATAGGGTTAGCAACACGGCAGCGGCGCCAATCTGTCAGAGGCTAGCTACAAAAGACGCCTCGCTGATGCTCGATCTTGCAGTTCCGCGGCCAACGGACCGAGTTCTCGATCCCTCGTTGTGCAGCCGTCCTAAGGTCGGATAGAATTTGCACTTGTCCACCAGGACCGATTCGCCCCCAAATAATGCCCGCGTTTCGGGAGAACATGCCATGCCCCGCCCCACGTTGCGCCGTTCGGCCGGTTTCACGCTTGTCGAATTGCTGGTTGTCATTGCCATAATCGGCCTGTTGATTGGGTTGCTGCTGCCGGCGGTGCAAATGGCGCGCGAGGCGGCGCGGCGATCGCAATGCACTAACAACTTGAAGCAACTCGGCCTGGCGCTGCAAAACTACCTGGCAACTTCGGGCGCGTTTCCCCCCTGCTCGTTGATGCCGCAGGGGCAGACGTACCAACCCTGGTCCGGTCAGGCGCGGTTGCTTCCGTATCTGGAAATGGGGAATCTGAGCGCCCTGATCAACTTCACCGAGAATCCCGAGTTTCCCAGTAACCCTGCGGCCGCGGCCACGCGCGTAGCGGCGTATCTGTGCCCTGACGAGGTAAAGGACGAGCAGCGCGTAACGCCGACCTTGATCCACTATCCGCTGAACTATGTGTTCAACGAAGGAACCTGGTTCATCTACGATCCCGTGACGGGCAGCGTCGGGGACGGTGCGTTCATGCCCAACCAGACTTATCGGCCGAGCGATATCACCGATGGGCTGTCGAACACAATGGCCATGTCCGAGGGCGTCGCCTATCAAGCTAATATGTGGGACACAACCAATCCCAGCACGCTCGGCGTGGCCCCGCCGCAATCGGTTTCCGATCTGCAACAATACTTCGGCGGCACCTTCGACAGTTTTGGACATACCGAATGGGTCGAAGGGGACATACATGAGACGGGCTATACGACGACGCTTACCCCCAACACGAAGGTTCCCTATACAAACCCAGCTGACGGCCAGACCTACAGCATCGACGTGACTTCGATTCGCGATGGCGAGTCGGCCACCAAGCCCACTTACGCCGCGGTGACGGCGCGCAGCTACCATCCGGGGCTGGTCAACGTGCTGCTCTTGGACGGTTCGGTGCGCAGCGTCAGCGATCCCGTGGATTTGCGGGTCTGGCGTGCGGCAGGCACGCGTGCGGGAACCGAATCGAGCCAACTCCCCTAATTCATCAAGGCTTAGCCATGAGAAGTCTTGTCTATCTGCTTGTCGCGGCCGTTGCGCTAAGTGCCGGTTGCACGAAGAAGGCCACGATGCCCACCGAAGAGGATGGGCGAACGCTGGCGGACACATTCATGGAGATGGTTCGCACCGGCAAAGCAGCCCAAGCCTGGGAAGGAACGAGCACCGAGTTCAAAAGCGCCGAAGGAAAAGAATCGTTCGTGCGGTCGGTCAAGAAGCGTCCGTGGCTGACGAAGAAGGCAACCTTCGAAACCACGACGATCCTGCCTGCCGGCACCACCGGCGAGCGTGCCGAATACGTCTATCGTTCGGCCGATTCCAAGCATCACGTACGGCTGTTAGTTGCCAGCGCGAACACGGGCTGGTGCATCGATCGAATTCAGATCGATTGATCGTTCGTTCGTCGAGCTTCGCGGCCGTCAGTAGAGCGAGAACGGCGAAGCGAGTCGATCGAGCGCGCGGCGCAAGATTGCGGCAACTTCGCGCCGGATGCGCCTTCTTAGTAGCAATCGCCCGAACCAATTCGCGGCAGCCAACTCGGTGGCGTAGCGGGCATGCGCCTCGACCAAGAGCCGGGGCCGATTCCGCCGATGCTCTGCGCGGACCATTGCCTCGGCCAGCCATTGTCCACCGTGGATGAAACCGTGGGCATCATCACTTCCGATCGAACTGTGGTGCGGATTGCGTTTCATGCTTCGCGCTTGCCGCGTGGCCATGCCAAGAAAATAGCGGCGCCGATGAATGCCAGGCCGCGTAGCGGATCCGGGATGAATCCCGGCCATATGAATCCGAGGCCGCCGAGGACGACCATGGTGGCCGAAATTCGACGTGTTTCTGGCCCGAGCCCACTGTGTTGCGACATGCACGGATTTTAACAGCCGCCAGATGGCTACGCGAGAAATCTTGACTCGCGGGACGAGCCACCGCCCATGAACCGCCCGATTTGACGCCTGTATTTCGCCCAACTATGCTGCCGGCTCGCATCCTTTCGCGTTTCTTTTCGCCACTGGTCGGCCGGGGCTTTCGTGCGTCCGTCATTCTGGCGCCTGACGATACCGGCTTCGAGGAGACTCATCATGACCTTGAAGATGCTGCTTCTGTCCGCGATTGTGCCTGCTGTGATGGGGCTGGCCTGGCAGCCGGCCTCGGCCGAAGAACTCGGTGGCGAAGACGGCTTTGTCGACTCCGGCGGCGTGAAGATTCACTACGTCACGATGGGTAAGGGACCGCTCGTGGTTTTGATCCACGGCTTCCCGGACTTCTGGTACACGTGGCGCGAGCAAATGCCCGAGCTGGCCAAGCACTTTCAGGTCGTGGCGATCGACATGCGCGGCTTCAACAAGAGCGACCAGCCTGAGGGTGTTGAGAATTACAAGCTGGACAAGCTCGTCGGCGACATCGACGCCGTGGTCAAGCACTTCAAGGCCGACAAGGCGATCATCGTCGGACACGACTGGGGAGGCATGGTGGCGTGGAGCTACGCCATGTCGCATCCCGAGACGACCGACAAGCTGGTGATCCTGAACTTGCCGCATCCGAAGGGCTTGTCGCGCGAGCTGGCGAACAATCCGGCGCAGCAGAAGGCCAGCCAGTACGCGCGAAACTTTCAGCAGCCGGACGCCGCTTCGAAGGTGAAGCCTGAGATGCTCGCCTTTTGGGTCAAGGATCCCGCGGCCAAGGAGAAGTACGTCGAGGCGTTCAAGCGTTCGAGCATGGAGGGAATGCTGAACTACTACAAGGCGAACTATCCGCGCGAGCCGTACACCTACGACGAGAACCAGAAGTTTCCGCCGATCGAATGCCCGGTGCTGATGTTCCACGGGCTGAAGGATACGGCGCTGTTGTCCGGCGCGCTCGACGGGACGTGGAATTGGGTCGATGGCGACCTGACGCTGATCACGATCCCCGGCGCGAGCCACTTCGTGCAGCAGGACGCGGCCGAACTGGTCACGAAGAACATGGTGACGTGGCTGACGACGCGTTAAGTCGTCAGGCATCGTGTCAGGTGAAACGGATTGATCGCTTGCGCTCTGGGGATAGTGCTAGAGCGCAAGCGGTTAAATCTCGCGATGGGCGTCGAGAATGTCTTGCAACGGGAAGTTCTCGGGGAACTGCTCGTCGAGTCGTTTGAGCAGCGTACGGTAGCGATTGATGAAGATCATCATATCCTCGCCGAACAGGTCGTCCGTGCGCATGTTGGGAAACTGCTTAAGCGCTTCATTCCATTTGGCGAAGCCGTCGCTGTACAGCTTCTTGGCCGCCAACAGGTCTTGATCGACGCGGAAGGCACGATCGGCCTGGTGGATGAGACGGCGCGCCTCGAGCGTGGTGGGTTCTCGTTCGATTTCGCAGCGCGCTAGCCAGTAGGGATAGTTGGTGACTTCCCGCCCGCGCTCGATGTTCTGTAGCAGCATGTCGGTTTCGCCAATTTGGGCGGCGATTTTTTGGGCTTCCGCGCGCTGCCCGGACTCGACGCGTTCGGCCAATTCGCCCGGCATGATGTTCAATTTCTCTGTGGCTCTCGAGGCCAACTGGTATTGGTCCTCGGTGCGGTCGGCCGGAGGCGTGGCATCGGCCTTGCGCTCTTCGTCGGTGAGCTTCGTCCGTTTTTCGGCCAGGATCGTGTCGCGGCGCCCCTCGGGCGGGAACTTATCAAGCGACGCGTTAAGCTCTTCAAGGCGCCGTTTGACGGCATCCCGATCGTTGACGCGGATCGTGATGTCGTTCCCCATGCGAATGTCGCGGGTGCCGAATTCCTGCCAGAATCGATGCGCGCGGGCCCAGGCGACGGCAGCCTTCTCCTCGAAGACTCCTTCTTCTTCCATCGCTACGGCGTAGTTGATGAGGTTCTTCGGAGCGAGGAACAGGAACACGATCGGGTTCATCTTGTCGAGCATGTCTTCGCGTTCGGCGACACGTTCGGCCTCGAGGTAATATTCGCGGCCGACGAGCCAATTGTCGCGCTGCTCCAGCGGACGCGCCCCATTGAAATCGTCGTCCTCGCGGAATAAGCGGCGGTATTGCAGCTTCTCGTCGGCAATGCCGATCTTTTGCGAGACGACCCAGCCCAGGTATTTCATTAACTGCGGAGATGCTTCGTTGTAGGTAATGCCGTCCTGCAGGAAGCGGATGCCTTTAATGACCCAGAAGTAGCGGTCGCGATAGTCGTCGAACTCGGCCGAGATGTTGTACGACAGGTTCCAGCCTTGATAGGTCCAGACGGTGGGAAAGTTGGGCTGGACCTTGATGATTTGCTCGGCCGTGGCCGAGAAGGCGGTCCAATCCTCGCGCATTTTGTAGTCGTTGGCCTTCTTCCACAGAATCGTGGCGGCAATGTTGCGCATGCCCAGCGTGGCCAGCTTGATCGTTTCGCTGGTCGGATCGACCTGGCCGAGGTTGGCCTGCCCCAGCTTGTGGGTTTCACGCAGCCGCGACAGCAGTCCGCCGGCGCTGCCGGGTTCGGTGGGTGTTGCCTGGCGGGCCGGCATACTCAACAGCGATAGCGGCACCAGCAGGGCGACAAGCAGACCCAGGTAAATGATTTTGCGAATGAAGGGGCGCTGGTTCATTTGGCGACCTCGCGCATCTTGAGGCACAGAAAGCCGAAGATGAACAATGGAATGACGAAGCCCAACACCGTCAACGAATGTTCGGTGAGGACATACGTGGGAATGTTAAAGCCTTCGGCGACGTAGCTCGAATCATCGAACTGGCCGAAGTTCGGCAGCAGGCTGGCAATGATTTTCAGCGGCCACAACGTGACGGCGTCCAGTCCTTGCACGACCTTGGTCGTCAGGTTTTCGTCCAGTGCCACGCCCAGGCTGGTCTGTGTCGCGATGCGGAAGGCGGCTTCGAAGGTATTGCCGCCGACGACCTGGCCCGACGCCAGTTCCTGGACCCAGGGGGCGAATTGACCGGCGATCAAGGTCATCAGCGTCGCCAGCATGGCCACGGCCCCGTTCAGGAACGTGCTCCACATGACGCCGAACGCGATGACCAGCAGCATTTGCAGCCAGATGCCGATATAGCCCTTCAGAAAGTTGGCCTCGAAGGAACTTTCGCGCGGCAACAGGTACAAGTCTGGCTGCGCCATGCCGAAGTATTGCCCGCCCTGAAGGCAGGCCAGCTCGATCTCGAGCTCGCCGTTGTCGACCAAGTCGTCATACCAGTCGAGCGTCTTTTCCTTGCCCGTCGGGTCTTTGAATTTTTCGGGGACGACCCGGTCGTCGATGCTGAATTCCTTGGCAAAGAAATTCTGCCCCGGCGACGCAACGCCCGTGCGGGGATTGCGCAGGGTGTAGCTACCGACGACGGTTTGTTCGATGTTCCCCTTGTGCGTGCGGAAGACGCTGATGGTCATGTTCAAACGCAGTCCATCGGGGAAGTCCTCGCGCTTCAGACCGTTGAAGCGCCAACGGGCGACCGATCGGCTGGCTCCTTCGATGTAGCTGCGATAGGTCCACTCGTTACCGACGTTGATGCCTTTGTCCGTGGGCTGTCCGGTGCGGTCGAGGAAGAGGAGCTTGCCATAAATTGGTTCGCGGGCGTGGAACTGACCTTGCGGGGAGCCGATGGTCAACCGCTGATTATCGCCAGAGCCCGATGCCGTGACATCGTGCCAATGCCCCTGGGCGGTATCGGTCGAACCGTTTCCTTCGGCGTCGACGGTGACGCCGTGGAAGTGGTTCCGTGTCGTTCCGGTGCGGCCTGAATGTTCGCCCTGCCCGGACGTCAGATCGCGCATCGCCACCTCGTGTGTGTGGTTCAGGGCTCGCACGACGAACACATAGCTGAACAGCCCCATGATGGCCAACAGCGCCGTACCCACCATCGTGAATCCGACAATGCGCCCCAGCACAATCTCGCTGGGACGAACGGGCTTGGTAACGATCGTATAGATGGTGTGATTCTTGATATCGTTCGGCAAGCTGAACGCGCTCAGGAAGACCATCATGACCATGACCAGCCAGGTCGTGGCCGTGAGCACGAAGCTGAGGTACAGCTTGGCAGGGTCGGGCGTGCGCGCGTCGAGAAACCAAATGGCGAAGGCCAGGATAACGACGAACACTCCCAGGCCCGCCAACACGCGGCGCCGCAACGACTCTTGAACCGCCAGTCGCGCGAGCGCCATCACACGGCGCGGCGAGATCCGCACCAGGTCCACGACGGCGCCCGAGAGCAGCCGGTAGATCATGTCTCCGGCGCGGCCCGGACCGTTGAGAACGGCCGAAAACAGAAAGCCGAAGAACAGCGCCGCAAGTGCCACGGCGCCTATCGTGGCTAGCCACAGTGGCAGCCCTTCGGACAACCACTGATCAAATGGTAATGGTTGGTGCTCGAGGACCATGAACGCGTTCGAAAGGGACTAGGTGGATGAAAAAAATGTATAACAAATCAAGATCGAGATCGATCGCCGCAGGATGAATCACTACGCATGAAAAGAAGCGGTACTCTGCGGTAATCAGGCTACGAACTCAAAATCAAAACGTGTACGCGCCGCGGACTACGACTTTTCGTTGGGCCGGCGGCCGGGATGTGCCTCGCTGTCGCGCACGATTCCCAGGAATAATTCTTCGAGGGTCGTGGTCGGATTGTCGATCTTCAGCACGCTTCCCTGGTGACGCCGGACCACCGCTTCGATCTCGGCCTTGGCCGCATCGTCGAGCGCCGTCGTGCGGATCTCGGTGACGTCGCGCATCTTGAGCAGGGTGTCGACGCGTCCCAACTCCTTCAATTCGCCCTGATAAAGGATGGCGATGCGATCGCAAACGTCCTGCACGTCAGGCAGCAAGTGGCTGCACAGCAGCACCGTCTTCCCCTGGTCGCGCAATTTCAGGATCAGGTCTTTGATTTCGCGGGTGCCGATCGGATCCAGGCCCGAGGTCGGCTCGTCCAGCACGATCAGCTCGGGGTCGTTGATCAAGGCTTGGGCCAGGCCGATGCGGCGCGTCATACCTTTTGAATATTCGCGCAACTGGCGGCGTTTCGCCCAACGCAGGCCGACCATGTCGATCAATTCTTGCGTGCGCTGCTTACGCACCGACGACGGCATGTTGAACAACCGGCCGTAGAAGTCGAGCGTCTCTTCGGCATTCAGGAACCGGTACAGGTACGATTCCTCGGGCAGGTAACCAATCCGCTCGTTCTTCGTGACGTCGGTCGCCGGCTTGCCGAACACCAACGCTTCGCCGCTGGTGGGAAAGAGCAGCCCCAGCAGCAGCTTGATCGTGGTCGTCTTGCCCGAGCCGTTGGGCCCCAGCAGTCCGAAGATCTCGCCGCGACGTACTTCCAGGTCGAGCGCCTTGAGGGCCCGCACTTTCTGGCGGCCCCAAAAGTCGCGATAGATTTTCGAAAGATTGCGCGTCTCGACGACAATCTGATCGGCCGAGGGCTGGTGGGAGCGTGCCCCTGGGGCCGGAGTCAACGTAGGCATGAGGACCCTCAGTTTTACGAAATGCGGTCAGGACCAGGCCCGTCCCAGAGCCTGATGCAGGCGCAGTATGCCCCCCCGAGCGGTACCGCACTGCAAGCTGATACGAACTGACTAAGCGTAAAGTTCGTACACGTCAGCTTTAGAGATGCCGCGGCGCCTCTGTGGAGCCCGAACGGCACCTGCCGAAACCTCGACTATAGCTGGCCCAGGATACCGTGTTCAAGATGCCGAGGCTGGTGTTCAGGACTGTAGCCGGGGGTCTGCGACCCCGGAACAACCACAAAGCCTCGGCCTCGGAGAGGCCAGCTACAGAAGGCGAGCCGCGGATTCTCAACTATGCAGTCGTTCTGGGCTGGTATTGCTCCGGGTTTTCCGGGCCTTCTACAATCGCCGCCGGCCGGGAGACAGGAATTCGACACCAGTCGCAGGACGTTAAGCATGCGAACTATTATTGCGATTGCCGGCGTGGGGGTGCTCAGTCTGGTGGCGGTTATTGCCTGGGCGTCGGGGGAGGGGGAGTCCCGGCAAGTCGCCGCGGTCCCGAAAATTCCGGCCCAACTGCCGGATTCGGTCCAGATTACGCGCGTGCCGGACGTCGCGACGCTGCGCTCGCCCGGCGACCACGAATGTTTTATTGATTGCCTGGTACGTTGCGACCCGCCGTCTCAGCCCGGCGACCGACAGGCCGGAGTGACGGTCATCACCGAGATTCCCTGCCCGCGATTCAAGATCCGCGATGGCGAGCGCGTGACGGTTTCGGACACGTCGGTCGAGCGCCGTATGGTGGCCGAGATCTCGGAGTCAGGCACCACGACGCCGGTTGTTCGCGAGTTCACGGCCGGCACTTCGTTCACAGCAACCGTGGTCGACTTGGGAGGCGAAGAAGTCTTGCTGGATCTTGCTGCCCGCTGGTCGGGAAATAGCAGCGTCCCACAAGAGGATCCCACGTCCATAAAAATCACGGCCAACGAAGGACGTATCATCCAGCGCGTGAAGAGTGGTGAGAAACTGACGGCGGGGTTCGACGGCTGGAGTCTCGAGGCGACCGTGTTGAAGATCGACGGAGACGTTCTCGCACCGTGATTCCGCGGCGGACCACTAGCTGCTGTGGATCACGACTGTTTTCAACTCGGTCATCTCGGCGATCGCGTACTTCGGACCTTCCTTGCCCATGCCGCTTTCTTTCAGCCCGCCGTAGGGCATCAGGTCCGCGCGCCAGCCTGGCCCCCAATTGATGTGCAGATTGCCCGACTCGACCTCGCGGGCAAAACGAATCGCCCAATCGATGTTCTGCGTAAAGATGCCAGCGCTGAGCCCGTAGTTGGTGTCGTTGGCCAGACGGATTGCTTCATCGATGTTCGCGGCGCGCGTCACGGCCACAGCTGGTCCGAATAATTCGTCGCAACTGATACGCATGTCAGGGCGAACATCGGCCACGAGCGTCGGCTCGACCAACGAGCCTTGGCGCTTGCCGCCGGCCAGAACGCGCGCGCCGCCGGCAGCCGCGTCAACGATCCATTGCTCGACGCGCTGGGCATCGGATTCGCGGATCATCGGGCCCATTTGCGTTTGCGGATCGAGCTGATCACCGATGCGCAATGCCGCCACCTGCGGCTGCAGCACGTCGAGAAATTGGTCGTATACTTTGTCCATCACAATCACGCGTTGCGTCGATATGCAAACTTGCCCCGCATTGCCGTAGCCCGTTGTTACGGTCGCACGGGCCACCTTGGCCAGGTCGGCGTCGTGCATGACGATCAGCGGGCTATTCGAGCCGAGTTCCATTGTGACGCGTTTCAGCCCGGCCGTTTGGCACAGCTTCTCGCCCACGTCACGGCTGCCGGTGAAACTGATCTTGCGCACGCGCGGATCGCGGGCGAGCGCCCCGCCGATCTCGCCGCCCGCGCCGGTGAGGCAGGCGATGCCCGAGGGAGGCAGCCCGGCTTCGAGCAAAATCTCGGTCAGCTTGAGCGCCGACAGTGGCGTATCGCTGGCCGGTTTGCAAACCACGGCGTTCCCCGCAGCCAGCGCCGGTCCGACTTTGTGGCACACCAGGTTCAGCGGAAAGTTGAACGGCGAGATCGCGACCACCACGCCACACGGTACGCGCAAGGTGAAGCCCAACTTTCCGGCGCCCCCTGATGCGCCGTCGAGCGGCAGTAGCTCGCCCGAGATGCGCTTGGCTTCTTCGGCCGAGAGTTCCATCGTCTCGACTGCACGCAGCGCTTCGCCCCGTCCCTCGGCCAGCGTCTTACCTTCCTCCTGGCTGATCAGCCGGCCGAGTTCGTCGGCGCGAGTCCGCATGATCTCGCTAGCGCGGTGCAGAATTTCGTACCGCTGATAGCCCGTCGTGCCGCGCATGTCGGCGGCGCCGTTTACGGCGCCGGCCAGCGCCGCTTCGACGTCGGCCGCATCCGCCTTGGGTACGGTATCGATCACCGACCCATCGAACGGATTCTTGACCTGCGATTGTTGTGCTTTATCAAGCCAGCGACCGGCGAGAAACATTTTCATAGCGAGAACTTCCGTGATTCGAGCGCGCGAGGAATGGACAGGGGCTGCGAAAGTGTCCGGCTGTATTATGGGGCGCCTGCGACGAGAGTGAAGTGCCGCGGCAGGCTCATTCTTATTAGGCGTTTCTTCGACACTGGCCGGGCATCTGATCGTCGCCTACCATACGACCAAACCCACGTTTATGACTCTCCTCGGAGCATGATTGCATGACCGCCCCCGAGCTGCCTGACGATCCCGCGGTGCTAAAAGCGCGCGAGGCCATTCTGGAAAAAGCCCGCGACTGGCCGTTCTTCAAGTTGATCGGCATGGAAATCGTCGACATGCGGCCAGGCTGGTCGATGCTGAAGATCCAATACCGGCCCGATCTGACGCAGCCTGCCATGATCATGCACGGTGGCATCATCGCCACGCTGATCGACACGGGCATCGCGCACGCCATCCTGCTAACGAACGTGCATTTGCACGACGGCAACGCGGCCATCGTGTCGATCGACTTGCGCGTGAAGTTCTTTCGCCCGGTGTCCGAAGGAACGCTCTATTGCGAATCGACAGTCACGCGCTCCGGCCGGCAGATCATTCATGCCGAGAGCATCGTCCGCAGCGAAGACGGCAAAGAAGTCGCCCGCGGCGATTCGATTTACATGGTCGTCACACGCGACAAGTTGAAGAAAGAGTGATCGCGCCGTCGCGCCGACAGATTCTCGTTTGAATCGCAGGCGGTAGGGTACGGGCGTGAGAAACCCCTCTCCCTCTGGGAGAAGTCAGGGTGAGGGTGCTGCGAGGTCAGCTCGACGACACCGAGCACGCCGCCGCTGGGTCCAAGTCAGCAGCTTCAAAAAACCGGCTGAATCTGCTGCAGACGTTTTTCGGTCTCGGCCATCAATGCGTCTTCGGCCGCTTCGTCCGCGCCTTCGTACGTGACCGAGAATCGCAGATACGCGCCGGCATCGTCCCACGGGACTGTGCAGATCGAATGTTCGGTGATCAGGTACTGGCTGGCCGCCTCGGCCGTGTCGAATTGCGGGCCGTTCTTGATTCCCTTCGGGCTGCGCGTGTACAGGAAGTAGGTCCCGCCCGGCATTTTGCAATCGAAGCCGCAGCGAGTCAGCACGTCGACCAGCTTCCGCAAGCGGCGCTCGTATTTCTTACGCACCTGGGCCGTGATGTTATCGTCGTCGAGCGCCGCGGCGCCGGCTTTTTGAATGGCGATGAACTGGCCCGAGTCGCTGTTGTCCTTAATATCGGCCAACGCCTGCACGATCTTGGCATTGCCACAGACCCAGCCCAGCCGCCAGCCGATCATGTGATAGCCCTTCGACAGCGAGTGGACTTCGACGCCCACGTCCTTCGCGCCAGGCACTGACAAAAAGCTGAGCGGCTCTCCGTCGTAGCTCAGGAAGATGTGCGCCGCGTCCTGCACGACCACGATCTGATTGCGCTTGGCGAAATCGATCACGCGCGAGTAGAAATCACGCGTGGCGACGCGACCGGTCGGGCTGTTCGGGTAGTTGATCACCAGCAGCTTGGCACGCCGCACGATGTCGGCCGGGATCGATTCCAGGTCGGGCAGAAAGCCGTTCTCTTCCTTGAGCGGCAGTCGATACACTTCGCCGCCGTAATACTTGGTATGCGTGCCGGCCACCGGGTAGCCAGGGACGGTCATCAGCGTGACGTCGCCGGGATTGATGAAGGCGGCCGGCAACATGGCCAGCGCCGTTTTTGAGCCAATGCAATGGTTCACTTCGGTGGCCGGATCGAGCTCGACGCCGAAGCGGCGCTTCATCAGCCGGGCGACCGATTCTTTGAATTCGGCCACGCCATTATCTGCATAACCGCGATTGGCCGGCTGATTGATCTCGCGCGTCATCAGGGCGCGGATCGACTCGGGGGCCATTTCGTCATTTTCGCCGATGCCGAAATCGACCAGCTTCCGCTCGGGATGGTCGGCCAGAGCCTTGCGCTTAGCGCGTTTGATCTTTTCGAACTTATAGATCTCGGTTCCCTTGCCGTAATTGGCCCCGCCGATGCGCTCGGCGAACAGGGATTGAAAATAGGGATCGCTCATGATGATCTTTTTGATGGGACGTGCGTTGTATTTGCGTGATGTTTAGATATTGATACTGCCGAACGCTGGCGTTCGGCGCCGCGCCCAAACTGTCCTCGTTCGCCACACCTCGTAAAGGTGAGAGCGCCGCCATCAAAACCCCTCTCCCTCTGGGAGAGGGAAGGGTGAGGGCCAGCGTTCGCTTGGGAGCAAAGAATTATGGTCCGGCCCCCCATCCGCCCGGGGCGCCGCCAGCGAACCCGTAAGTTATCCGCGCTGCCCCAGCGGAACAAGGCAGGGGGCAGGGCCGTTCCGCCGCCCCCTATCAACAAAAAAGGGACCGCGTCACGTTCGTGAGCGGTCCCTATGCAGTTTCGTGTTACCGTCGCTTCGATGGGCCATCGGCCAATCGATCGTCTAGTTCGTTTACCGATGCCACACGCTGTGCGTGGGGACGACGACCTTCACTTCGGGTCCCGGCGGATGATAGTCGCCGTGGTGAAAGCCGTTCAGACCGAACAGCTTGTCGAATTGATAGACGGCCCAGCTCGTGCCGTTGTTGTAGTACCAATGTTTGCCGTCGGTGTAGTACCAGCGCTTGTCCCCTTCGTGCCAGTAGCTCCAATGGCCATCGAAGTTCTGCCAATGATCGCCGACCGGTTTCTCGGGCGCGGCCACAGCGTGACCGACATATCGATCGGCCATCAGCAAGGTGCCGCCCAAGGTCAGCGCGATCGCGGCGGCGAGAATCCATTTGTGATAATTCGTTGTGCGAAGAGTCTGCATCAGTACGTTCCTTCGTTGGCAGGGCTGAAATTCTCCAGAAGCACGCCCGGCTGTTTTAACCCGTCACGACAATCGCAGGCGAGCGCGATTGGCTGACGTTTTCGACACGTGGTGCCAGCACGTGCGGTTGATCGCATCCGGCGACAGCATGCCCATGCCAGCTAATCGATCGCGATCGAATCCTTCGGCTGCCTCTTCTGTAGCCGGGCTCTGTGAGCCCGGGGCCGCAGGCGGTTAACGGTGACCGCGCCACAGGCGCTTGATGCTGCTACTCGCCGATAATTTTCACGAGCACGCGTTTGCGGCGGCGGCCGTCGAACTCGTAATAGAAGATGTGTTCCCACGGGCCGAGGTGGAGTTGCCCTTTGGTGATCGCCACGACGACCTCGCGTCCCATGACTTGCCGCTTCATGTGGGCGTCGGCATTATCTTCGCCGGTGCGATTGTGATGGTACGTCTTGGACGAGGCATCAAATGGTGCGAGCTTTTCGAGCCACACCTCGTAGTCGTGATGCAGCCCCGACTCGTTGTCGTTAATAAACACGCTCGCCGTGATGTGCATCGCGTTAACGAGCACCAGCCCATCCTGAACGCCGCTCTCGGCGACGAGCCGCGACACTTCCTGGTGGATCGAAACAATCGCCCGCCGTTCAGGCACTTCCAACCACAGTTCTTTGGTGAGGGTTTTCATGGGAGGGCTCGATTCGCCGATCTGGAGAGAGCCGTTTCGAATGCTTGTCAGGTGTCAGCAGAGGCTGCCTGGCTCGTTCAGGTGCGTGGCGGATAAATCCGCTGCCCTTTCTGTTCGACGAAGTTTAGCGGGATCTTCGGATTATTAATGTCCTTTTGAGAGGCGTTCCATTTGGATTCCCATTGCAAAAAGAACGGTTCTAAAGACGACACCGGCAAATAGTAGACAGCTTCGAGTTCGATCCCACGATAAACCGCGAAGATCCAATCAACGGACCGGTATTTTTTTAGGATTGTCGGGTTTAGGTGATGGTGTGTCGTGAAGCTCTTAACGACGTCGGCATTTAAGGTCTTGATTTCGTACTCGCGCCCGGATTCGTCGACCGCATCGTTTCCTTCGCGAGGCTTTAGCAGCCGCAGTCCGGTAACGAGCGCGAGCTGTAGGTACTTTCCGCCATTGTCTTGAAAGACGTCGCGTATACCATGGCGTAGTGCAAGCACTTGGAGCGCGCGCAAGTGTGGGAAAAGAGCGTCCAATTCTGCCTTATCGGCGTGGTGCCGGAAAATCGGCAATTTGCGCTTCTTCGAACCCACGAACTGTCCGTCCCTCATTAGTCGGGCATGAGCTTTGCCATGGAAACGCTCAGGGCCACGGCAAGCTTCTCGATTGTTTCGAGAGTGACATTCCTTTCGCCCCGCTCAACGCTACTCACGTACGTCCGATGCAAATCGGCCCTGTCGGCGAGGGCTTCCTGCGAAAAGCCCTTTGCCACTCGGACTTTCCTCAGATTGGCTCCGAAGCGGGAACGAAGGTCATTCACAGCATCGCTCGTTATTGCGTATCATGATTCCATTGACGGGCAGTGTCGGGTCGGGTAACTCATAGGTCTACAGACTCTGAGTTACGTAATGCATGGTCTACAGACTGGACCTTCTGGCGGATCGCTTCGGGCGACTGTTGCGATGTCCCGATGCCAGTAGGCTAAAGGATTAATTGATGCCGGATTCGTTTGAGGAGCTCTACCGAACCAGGTTGGGTGCGATGATCGTCGGCCGGTCGGAAGACTATCTTCCGACGCATCCTGAGAATTCAGTCGACCTGGTCATCACGTCACCGCCGTTCGCTCTGCTCAGGCAGAAGGCATACGGCAATCTGGAGCAAGGCGATTACGTTGATTGGCTGCTGTCTTTCGCTCCGCTTGTGAAGAAGGTGCTAAAAGATACGGGGTCGTTCGTCATTGATCTTGGGGGGGCATATCAGAAGGGGCGGCCTGTCCGTTCTCTTTATAATTTTCGAGTCTTGCTGCGGATGTGCGATGAGCATGGATTTCATCTCGCCGAGGAATTCTTCTGGTCCAACCCAGCAAAGCTTCCGTCGCCGATTGAATGGGTGAACAAGCGAAAGATTCGCGCAAAAGACTCGGTTAACACCGTCTGGTGGTTGTCGAAAACGGAAAATCCGAAGGCCGATGTGACCAAGGTGCTCGCCCCCTACAGCGAGCGCATGAAGAAGCTGATTAAAGATCCAAGCAAGTTCTATCGGCCGAAGGACCGGCCATCTGGTCATGACATCAGCGAACGGTTTGGCACGGATAATGGCGGAGCAATACCTTCAAACCTGTTGCAGTACCCAAATACTGAAAGCAACTCCATTCATATTCGCCACTGCAAGGCATTCGGATTCGACCCGCATCCCGCGCGTTTCCCTAAGCAGTTGCCGCGGTTCTTCATCAATTTTTTGACTGACCCGGACGACATCGTGCTGGACATCTTTTCCGGCTCTAACACAACCGGCGAAACCGCCGAGGAGCTGGGGCGGCGATGGTTGGGCGTCGAGCTGAATCGAGAGTACGCAATTACGTCCGCATTCCGTTTTATGGACGGGTGGTCTGAGGACGAAATAGGGGCGTTTATAGCCGCCGCGAAAGCCGGAAAGAATCACTTAAAGGTCCATGCCCCGCAAACAGTGCTCTTCTAGGGTCAACGGTATTACAAGGCTACAGGGCAATCCAAGAGGATGGACAACTGAAAGATCGATCTTTGGGGTCATGCACCGACGCCCATCGAGCGATCGCGCTCACTCCGGCAGGAAAAACAGCGGCAACGCCTCCCCGTTGTAGCGCACCTGTTGCCATTGTTTGCTGTCGTCGGCGTAGAACGGGAAGCGGCGTAGATAGGGGAGATTGCCCTCGTACGGTGCGACGAAGTGGATGTTCATTTCGCGCAACCGCCGGCGAACTTCCGTACCGCTCGTGTTCGGGTCAAAGACGAACGATACCTCGGGGCTCCAGGCCATTACCGGGCGGACGCGGGCGCGCTTTAGTGCGGTGGCCAGGTAACTGTCGTCGGTCAGCACGGCCACGTCCGGCAGTCCGCTGCCGGCCACGGCTTGCGCCGCGAGCACGCGCGGGCCGAGCACGTCGTCCGGGTAATGGATCCGGCTGATGACCGCGGTGCGGAATCCGGTCGGATGGAACGGCAGCGTCCATGCCCCCAACGTTGCATAGAGGGCCACGAGTGCCATCGGCGCGACGATGCCGACGCGGAACAGTTGCGGGCGCCGTAGCGCGAGCCGCGCCAGTGCCGGGCCGCACGCCCCGGCAGCGATGGATAGTGTCAGGTAGACTGGCGCGAACATTCGGACGGATAGCGAGATGCCTCCCAGCGTAAACGGTAGCGCCATCCGCCACGCGACCAGGGCCAGCACAGCGGCGATCGCCAGTCCGATCGTCTGCCGGCCGGACAGCTTCAGACCAGCAACGCCGAGGACGATCGCCACGGGACCGCCGATCACGGCGCGCAACACAATCTCGGCCCAGCCATCGGCAGTCTGTAATCGTGCCCCTACCAGTTCGCGATAGACGTCGTGCAGTTCGACGTGTACCTGGTTTGTGGGCAGGCCCAGGTGGAGTATGTCGAACGGATAGAGTGGATTTCCGGTGAGCCACCAGATGCGCAAGTACCACGGCGCCGCAACAACGGCCACGGTCAGAGCGTACAGCGGCAACAGCCGGCGCGTCTTTGGCGCGAGGGCCAGCACCGCGAACCCGCCCAGCGACAGGAGCAGTCCGTATTCACGCGTCAGCGCCCCTAGCGCGCCGAACAATCCGGCCATGACCACGTAGCGACGCTTGGGGTCGGCGACGGCCGCGAGCGCGAAAGCCAGTTGCCCGGCGTACGAGAGCGCCGTGTAGCCCGTGTCCTGACCGATGGCGACGCTGCCGATAAAGAGCGGAGTGCTGGCCAGGCTCGCAAGCGTCACGATGCCGCCCACGGCACCGAAGCTAACCCGCGCCGCGCCGTAGACGAGCAAAAAACAGGAGAGCGCTTGCAGCATCACAGGCACGGACGTCAGTTCCGGTAGCGCCGCGCCCCAGGCCGCGTACAGCCACCAATAGACGCTTGCGACCAGCGGAGGGATCGCATCGGGATAGACGTAGTGCGTGAAATCCTCGGCCGTGAGGGGCGGATAATGCGCAAGCCCCTGCTCGGTCAGCATCAAGCGCGCGAGCCCCTCCCAGCGGTAAACCGTATCAGGTCCGCTGAGCGGATACATGCTGGTCCGCACCAGCAGGCCCACGAGCACGAGTGCCACTTGCACAGCGCCCGCAGCGAAGAGCAACTTCGCGCCACGGCCGAGCGGTGGTTCTGTCGTTTCATCGCGCGGCGCGCGTCGTCCGAAAAATAGCCCGGCCAGCGCGACGACCGTCACGATCGATAGCGGCGGCGCCACAGTGCAAAAGCAAACCGGGGCGCCGGTGAGGGCGAAAGCAATTACCGCCATCACGATCATCAGCGCCGACAGCGGGAAGGCGGCACCCCAGGCGAACGGCACTCGCAAGGCTCGCGCAAGCGCATAGCCCGGTATGAACAGACCGATGATGCCGATCGCGATCATGTATTGCTGGTTTGCGCGGGCCTGCGCGAAAGGGCGTAATCCACCACACCTGCCACCAGATGCTGCACGAGATTGTAAAAGATAATCGGTAGCAGCACGCGTGGGTGATCGGCCAGCGCCATCGAGGCCAGAACCAGCCCGGTCCCGTTATTGTTCATCCCCAGGCCGAACATCAGGGCGACCTGATCCGCGCGGCTGACGCCGAGCAGCCGGGCGATGAGCCAACCGGCGCCGAAGTTCGTGGCGCACAGCATCACGGTAATCGCCAGAATCATGGCCAGGAAATCGGCGTCGGGGTTGGCGACCGACTCGGGGAGCGAGACCGCGGCGTTCGAGTAGTTCAACACCAGCAGAAGCAGCAAGTTCGCCAGCTTCAGATTCGGTTTTACCCGGGCTACGCGCGCCGGGCCGGCCAGCCAGTGTCCGATGATTCCCAGCGCCGAGGGAATGATAACCGACACGGCCAGAAACCAATTCGTGCCACTGGTGGCCAACTCGTGCAGATCTTCGGAATAGTCTCCCGTCGTCATCAGCCCCACGGCATGCAGAGCGACAGGCGTCGTAAGCGGGCTGAGGAATGTCGACCCGAGCACGAGCGCCAGGCTGAGGGCCATGTTGCCATTGGCATTTTGCGACCAGGCCGTGGACGAGCCGGCGATAGGCATGGATGCCACGAGTGCCAGTCCCACCAGCACGTTTTGGACTTCGTCCGGATTGTGCCAGATCCGCAGCGACATCATCGCCAGCGCGATGAACGCGATGGGAATGATCAGATTGCCGAGCAGGCCGAAGATGAGTCCGCGCGGACGGCGGCGAATCTCGTTCAACTCGGCCAGTTCGACTCCCAGCCCGGCGTTAAAGAGCAACAGCCCTAGCATCATCATCGGCAGGCTGACGCCGCGGAACGCGGTCGAGCGGATCCACAAGCCGGGGCCGGGAAAGAAGCCAGCCAGAACGTAGGACACAACCAACAGCAGGATGAACCGCCGGTGCAGGAAGTGCGAGACTTTGTGAAAATGATCAGCGAGCACGATTGGTCCTGTTGTCGTTTTCTGTAGCTGGCCTCGGCGAGGCCGGGATATCGCGAGGCCGCTTTCCCCGGGGTCGCAGATCCCGGCTAGAGACGTTGTGGTTCTCTTGTCCTGAACGACGCCGGTCCTTGATTTTTACTCCGCCGCGACCTTGAATAGTGTCAATCGTACCTGCGGCGGGCGTATCGACCCAGGCGGTGGTCGTCTTACAATCAGGCAAGACGAAGTTGTTCGGGCGTGAGCTCTCCCGCGCGTATCCCACAGAAGGTCGTGAAGTGAACCAACCAGAGTCCCCCAATCCGCTGCGCTGGGTAATTGTCTTGATCGTGGTGGGGGTAGCCGCCTGGGGTGTGTTCCACGCTATCGGCGCGTACCGCTTCAACCACAATCCGGCCAGGCCGCTGATGGTGCTGGGATGTGTGGCGGCCTACTTGGGCTTCTGGGGCCTGATGCTGCGCAACCGGCGTGCGCGCCTGGCGCGGCAGTCGAAGCAGCGCTAGATTCGAAGCGCGCCCCCGACAAAATGTCGTGTCGGGCCTTCTGATCGTGGTGGCAGTTTGGCGGCTCGTGCCTGACAGCGATGGCCGCGAACGCTGTCGCGCTCCCAGGGCTCTTTTTTCAGGGTATGCCAAAGGGCATATATTGGAGACATTGATTAGCCGACTAGAATCGGCTCGATAATTACTAAAGCTGTAGGAGGAATGCCAATGATTCGGTTCGCGAGCCCCTCCGTCGCAGAAGCTGTTCGTGACGATGGCAAAGTTCCTACGTTTGACCGTTCGCGGTATGGGATGATCGGTCCTGCGGCAGGTCTTGTCATTTATGATCTTTCGGAAATCGAAGCGCGGTTGAAAGCGACAGCAGAAACGGCAAGCACCAAGTAGCATTGCCGATTGCATGATGTCCCAACGCATCGAAACAAACGCTGTCACCGAGCACCAGCTTTACATGGTGCTATTCATTACGAGCGCGGGCGGCGTCTAACGCCGTTCTCTAACGCGGTCCTCGTATGTCGTGCTCTTGAAATTCTGAGAATTGCGCTTGCATCAATGCGCAATTCCTTCTGGCCATTTTTCGGCCTCTTACTTGCGCAGGAATCGTATGCGTCGGCGGAGACGCAAATATAAGGATGCGCGACTCCATCAAGAGGAGATCTCGCGCCGACATGCTCGCGCACTGCGAAATGCCGAGGAAACAGCTGGCCGGCAGTTCGAGATTGGCTCCATCGAATGGCGAGCGGTCGTCGATCGAATTACGAAGGATTTAGCCGGCCATTAGGCACAGTCAGAATGAATATCGAAACAACGCTTAGATGCCCGAAGTGCTTCCATGATGCCGCACAGGTTGTCGGCAGCAAACCGGATTTCGACGGATCGGGGCAAGTCGTCTCGACGACGTATGACTACCGATGCTCGGTCTGCGGCCATACCTTCCAATGGCGAGACAAGCCCGATGGCGAAGCAACCTAGCCTGTCATCTGAAGCACTCCGTAGAGGTAGTTAACGTCTTCTACCGATATCTTGCACTGCCCTCGAATGTTCCAGCCATAGCAGGTCCTAAATAGAACGAGCCGGCCGCGGCATTCCCGGCCGGCTCATTTGGTCGAAGGTTTACGACGTCTTCGCCCCCCCGGGGGTTCTAGGGGCAGTCCAGTGCGCCACGCATCCGACCGCCACGAGCGCGAACAAATACGGACGCGGATTGAACATGCCTCGATTGAGCGCAGTAGCTAGAATTAGGGGCCGGGATCGCGATCTCGACTCCGAGGTGTTTTGAGACGTTTCGGGATGTGTCCGCCGATCAAAAGAGTCGGCCTTTTCCGGTGTTTTAGGAATAGTTGGCATATCACTTGCCATTTAGGGATAATCCGCGCCGGCGGTGATTGCGCCGTCACGCACGCGGATGCCTGGCAGAGGAGGCCCTTCGATGACGCGACTACACAGTGGGATTTCATCCGGACGGTACCTGGAGCGCAAGCCGGTCGATCAGCTCTCGATCGGCGAGTTTCTGATTCAGCGCCTGCAGGATTACGGCATTCGCGACATATTCGGCATTCCGGGCGACTACGTGCTGGCGTTCTATTCGATGCTGGAGCACAGCCCTATCAATGTGGTCGGCTGTTGCCGGGAAGATAACGCCGGTTTCGCAGCCGACGCTTACGCGCGCGTCAACGGCATGGGGGCGATATGCGTGACGTATTGCGTCGGCGGTTTGAGCGTGGCCAACAGCATCGCAGGGGCGTATGCCGAGAAATCGCCGGTGGTGCTGATCACCGGCTCGCCGGGCATGCGCGAACGGACGAACAATCCGCTGCTGCACCACAAGGTGCGTGATTTTCGCACGCAACTCGAGGTTTTCGAGAAGTTGTGCGTGGCGGCGACCGAGTTGGTCGATCCGGTCACGGCCTTTCGCGAAATCGATCGCGTGCTCGAGGCGGCCGCGCGCTACAAGCGCCCGGTGTACATCGAGATTCCTCGCGACATGGTCAAGGTCGTGCCGGGCGTGCCGTATGAATTTCGCCGGGCCGAACCGGTGAGTGACCCGGACGCGCTGGCCGAAGCCGTGGCCGAGGCGACGCGATTCCTGAATGACTGCCAGAAGCCGGTGATCCTGGCCGGCGTCGAGATTCATCGATTCGGCCTACAGGACGAGCTGTTGAAATTGGCCGAAGGGTCGCAAATTCCGATCGCGGGCACAATCCTGGGGAAGAGTGCCGTGCGCGAAACGCACCCGCTGTACGTTGGCATGTACGAAGGGGGGATGGGGCGGGCCGAGGTCACGGAATACGTCGAGGATAGCGATTGCCTGATGTTACTCGGGGCGTTTTTGACCGATATCGACATGGGCATCTACACGGCCAATCTCGACGTGTCGAAATGCATCTACGCCACCAGCGAAGAGCTTCGCATTCGCCACCACTATTATCACAACATCGTGCTGGCCGATTTCATTCGCGCGCTGGCCGCGCAGCATCCGACGCCCCCGGTACGCCCGGTGCCACCGCATCGCAACGGTGCGAAATACACGCTGCAACCGCAAGCGCCAATGACGATCACGCGGTTGATCGCGCGCTTGAACGAGGCGTTGGACGCGAACACGATTGTGATCTCGGACGTAGGGGACGCGTTGTTCGCGGCCACGGAATTGACGACGCATGCGCGGACGGAATTCATCGGTCCGGCCTATTACACGTCGATGGGATTCGCGATCCCGGCTTCGCTAGGAACGGGCGTGGCGCGACCCGACATGCGGACCGTGGTGCTGGTCGGCGATGGGGCGTTTCAGATGACGTCGAACGAACTGTCGAGCATTGTGCGGCATCGGTTCGACCACATTGTGATCGTGCTCGACAACCAGGGATACGGCACCGAGCGTTACCTGCACCCGGGCGAATTCAACGAGATTCATCCCTGGAACTACTCGAAAATCACCGAGCTATTCGGCGGCGGCAAGGGCTATGTCGTGCGGACCGAAGGAGAGTTCGACGCCGCATTGATCAAGGCTTGGGCCGATAACAGCGGCATGAGCCTGATTCATGTCCATCTGCCCGTCGACGATTGCAGCCCGGCCTTGGCCCGATTGGCCGAGAAGCTGAGCAAAAAGGTGTAGGGCGTTTATTCCCTAGGGCCAGTACCTCTGAGGGAAAGTGTCTCTGCAGGGCAGTGTCCCATCCGTTGTCAGACGTCGTGCGCGCCGGTGGTGGCCACGTTACACCATAGGCTGACGGTTGGCGGCTGGCTAAAATCTGGCGAGGGAATCGTCGGGGCGTCGAACGGTGCTTTGCATGGTTCGACCGCGGCGGCACGTCTGCGTTTCTTTTCGGAACAGGGCGAAGAATTCACTTCATGGTCGATCTACCGGTCTACATGGACAACCACGCGACGACGCGCGTCGACCCGCGCGTTGTCGAGGCGATGTTGCCGTACTTCACCGACCAGTACGGCAACCCCGGCAGCGTCAGCCATTCCTTCGGCGGCCAGGCCAAGGAGGCTGTCGATGCGGCGCGCGCAGAAATTGCCGCGGCGATCGGCGCCAATGACCGCGATATCGTGTTTACGAGCGGTGCCACAGAGAGTAACAACCTGGCGCTGCGCGGGATCGCCGACCGTGCACGGCGCAAAGGAAGTCATTTCGTCACGGTCACGACCGAGCATAAGAGCGTGCTCGATCCGCTGGCCAGGCTGTCGCGGCGCGGTTACGAAGTGACGTTACTGTCGGTCGAGCAGGCCGGAAGCGAGCGGGCAGGGCTGGTCGACTTGCAACGTTTGAGCGAGGCCATTCGGGCGGACACGATTCTCGTCTCGGTGATGCTCGCCAACAACGAGATCGGCGTGATCCAGCCGCTGACTGAGATCTCGGCCATCTGTCGCGAGCGAGGAGTTCCGTTGCATTGCGACGCGACGCAGGCCGTGGGGAAGATACCGGTCGACGTCGATGTGCTGGGCGTCGACTTAATGAGCTTCACCGCGCACAAGATTTACGGACCCAAGGGGGTGGGCGCGCTCTACGTGCGGCGGCGAAATTCCGCGGCCCGATTGCAGCCGCAGATCGATGGCGGCGGTCAAGAGGGAGGGGTCCGCAGTGGCACGCTGAACGTGCCGGGCATTATGGGATTCGCCCGAGCGGTGTCGCTGTGCCTGGCCGAGATGCCTGAGGAGCGTGTGCGCCTGGCTGGCCTGCGCGACCAGTTGTATCGGGGGCTGGTCGAGCGATTGGAAGGAGTGACGCTGAACGGCCCGCTCCTGACGGACGAGCGGCGGTTGGCAGGCAATCTCAACGCCAGCTTCGCGTACGTCAACGGCGAGGCGCTGATGATGAGCATGCAGCGGCTGGCGGTCAGCTCGGGAAGTGCCTGCACCTCGGCCAACCCGGAGCCCAGCCATGTCCTGCGAGCCTTGGGGCTGGACGAGGATCAAACCCGGGCCAGCCTGCGGTTCGGCCTGGGGCGATTCAACACGTCCGACGAGGTGGAGTTTGCCGTCGGGGCCGTGGCCGAGGCGGTCAGCCGGCTACGCAAACTCAGTAGCCTGGCATAGTTCGGGCATTTCTCGGGTAGGAGAGACGCCGGGCGGGCGTTCGATGGCCAGTCGCGGGGGGCGGCCTTCGATTCTCGGGGGAATCGGGGCCGGTTTCCGAGCGCAAGTTCCGTGGCGGATTGCGCCCTTCCCTTTCGGGGAGGGATCGTATAATTAATCACATAAACCGGTTGCGAAAATCGAATACCAACCCTCCCGGAGGCTTCGGACTGATATGGCAGTTTTGCTGAGTGAAAAGGCCGCGAACGAGGTCAAGCGCATCATCACCGAGCAAAAGCTCGGACCCGAGACCGTGCTACGTGTTGGCGTGGTCGGCGGCGGATGCAGCGGCTTCCAATACAACCTGGGCTTCGATAAGGCGTTCGACGAAAAGATCGACTCTAAATTCGAGTGCCATGGCGTGCCGGTTGTCGTCGACAAGAAGAGCGCCTTGTACTTGGACGGCACAACGGTCGACTTCTATGACGGCTTGGAGAAGCGCGGCTTCACGTTCGACAACCCGAACGCCGTGAAGAGCTGCGGTTGCGGCAGCTCGTTTCAGGCTTAGCGGCACGCGCCACCGGCGCGCCTTGAAATTGAATACACAAATCGGCTGCGCGAACAAGTTTCGCGCAGCCGATTTTATTTTGCGCAGATTAAAAACCTGCTGAGTTCCACGCTTAGCGTTTCTTCTTCGTCGCCTTGTTTGCCGCTTCGGCCACGGGATCAACCGGGTTGATCACCGAGTAGAAGCCGAACATCATTTCGTCCCACGTCTGCTCGCCCCAGTTCACGGTGGTATTGGGATTGGGGTTGGCCAGGTTGTCGGACGAATTGTCGAAGTAAGCGGTGCAGATCATAGTGCTCCCCTTCGGGATCTTCTTCGGCTCCTGAAGCATGTACCACAACTGCCAGTTGAAGTCGTAACGCGGCACGTCGAGCAGAATCTCGTTAGTGCCATCGGGATGAATCAGCTCGTAGCGGAACGACTTGCCCCGCAGGTGCATGTGCGGGTTCATGCCCAACAGCGTTGTATCGCGGCGGAACTTGTGCCGCGCGGTGACCTGGTGGTTGGCCTCGTTGGGAGGAATCGTGAGTGTCATCTGTCCGCAACTCGACCCCAGCACTTCGTGCGTCACTTCCTCGGGCTTGGCATAGACCAGGCCGACGTAGCTGCGATCGTCCTGAGCCTTGCCGTTGGGGGTGTAGTGGCACTGAAATACCAGCTTGGCCCCGGCAGGAATGCGTATCGCGGCGCCGTTTTCCAGGCGTCGCGGCGTCATGCCGGGCGCATACGCCATCTGCGGATCGCCGAAGTCGAGCGAGCCCTGCTGCTGGATGAACACAATTACGTGATGCACGACGGCTGGATTGCCGGCTTTGACCTCGGCCTGCTTGATCCAATGATCTTCGGTGAAACCGGGATCAACGATGAAGTGCTTGTAACTGACGATCCCTTCGGCCGGCACCGTGTATGGTTCGTCGCGCATGTAGAAAATCTGGTCCGGCTTGTCGATGCCCCAACCCTCGGCGAAGTGAGCGGGCTCGGGCAGGTCGGCTTTGTCCCCTTCGGGGCAACCGTTCTCGATCCAATGATCCAACAGCGCGATCTCGTCGGCGCTTAGCGAAGGATTGTTCTTGAAGTTGCCGTGATCGGGCGCGGCCATCCACGGAGGCATGCGCCGTTCGTGGACGACTTCTTTCATCATCTCGGCCCAGCCGACGGCCTCGTCATAGCTGGTCAGCGAGAACGGAGCGATTTGTCCGTCGTGGTGGCATTCGACGCAGCGGGCCTGCAAAAGCCGCGCGATCTGCTTCGTATAAGTGACGTCGCCTTTCGGGTTGGGACGCTTCACGCGGCCGATCAAGCAGCCGGGAGATTCGGTCACAGGCTCGCTGACAGCTTTGCCGGCCAGCAGCTCTTCGATGGCTGTGGAAAGATCGCTACGGCCGACCTTCTTGCGCTGATAGCCAACGCCGTACTGATCGTCAATGCGGCCCCAGTAGCGCACCACGCGATCGCCATCGAGAACAAAAACCTCGGGCGTACGCACAGCGCCAAAGCGATCCGCGATTTCGTTGGCCGGATCTTTCAAGACCGGAAACGGAATCTCCATCCGCTGCGCATGAGCGGCCACCTCGGTGATCGAGTCTTGCTGATTCGAGTTGACGCCCAGGAACGTTACTCCCTGCGGCTTCCACTGGGCCGACAGTTCGGCCAGTCGCGGCAGATAGGCATTCGCCAGCGGGCATTCGGTGCCCAGGAACGCAACCACGACCAGCTTCGCATCGCTGTAATCCTGTAGCGTTCGGGTTGTGCCACGGGCGTCGTGCAGTGAGAAGTTGTCGATCTTGCGACCGACGCGAACTTCGTCCGCACCCGAGTCCTGCCCCCAAAAAGCGATCGACATGCTCGTCAGGCAAAGAGAGAGAACGCCAACAGCGCGGCGCGAAGAGTGGATGGAACCGTTCACGATTGGTATCTCCTGCCAGAAAGGTGACGCATGTGCGCAGTATCGCCCAATTCACGTACCGCCGCGCCAGGCCACTGTAGAGATTAAAAGTCTGGCGTGCGAAAAGCAATCGGAATCTAACTTAGGTGCGGGCGTCGAGCGGCTTTCCGATTTGACGAAGCGCGTTACGCCGCCGGCTTGAGCGTCAGCGTGTGAACGGTCTCGCCGGGCAAAAAGGGCTCGGCCTTGCCGTCGGCCCAGTTGGCGTGTTCGTCGCGATAGTGGGGCGATAGCGGATGGCCGCTTTGCCCACACGGCATGTGCAGGTAGCCATCTTTCTCATGCCCTGGCGAGACGGCCATGCGCTGCGAGGCCCCCATCGCCGGAGCCTGGATCCGCGGCATGTTTTCCGAATCGCCCGGCAGCGGCTGGGCCGGCATATCGAGCCAGGTGGCCAACGCCGGCAGTGCCATGCTCAGCGGGTGTTGAATGTGCGTGGTGTTATACGCGCCCCAGGTGTAATCGGAAATCTTGCCGTTGTTCTTCGTGGCATCGTCGATCACATCGTCAACGGCCGCTAGCAAAAGCTCATCCCAGGTCTTGAAGCGCGGGTCAATCAAATGCTCGGGGCGCTCGGAGACGAGTCGCCACAATGGCCCTTCGGTGCGATCGAGCTTGACGATCGAAAACTCCTTATCGATTTTCTTGCAGGGGCTGACCAGCACGTCCGAAAGCTGCGTCAGAAGCCGCCGGCGGAATGTCCGCACGGCGCGAAAGCCGACCGAATCAATCGACGCGTGACCGCCCCAGTGGTCAACGTAACGCCGTAGCTCGGCGCGCTTCGTATTGTCGGCCACCGCATCCTGAGACAGCACTTCCATCATCAGCTTCTGCCAGCGCTCGAGGAATACGGCCTTGTCATCGAGCTGGATGCGCAGCATGTCGGCCTCGTTCGCCTGGTTGAGCGTGCGCAGGTCGTCGCGGATTTGTTGGGCGCGCGCTCCCAGGTCATATCCGCCGTCGCCGAGCGTGACGAGCATGTCATCGCTGACGACGCGACCGTTGGCGGTCCACAACCGGCCGTCCTCCGGCTCGACGACGCGTGGATATTCCTCCGGCGACAGCCAGCCGTCCCAGCGGTGCGAACCATCGGCCCACGACGAGGGCAAGCGTCCGTCGAAGCCGACACGCTTGGGAATACGTCCCATGATGGTCCAGGCGATGCGTCCCTTGTCGTCTGCGACGACGAAATTCTGCGCCGGCGAGCCACTGAGGTTTGCCAATCGCAGGGCTTCTTCCAGCGTCTCGGCCGCTTCGATCTTTAACAGGCCCATGTTCACCCCTTCTGGATCGTGGGCCACCCAGCGTTCGACGCGCGGTCGACCCTCGCGGTCGTGATCCATGACCGGTCCCCAGATCGTCGAAACGACGTCCATCGTCTCATCTGGCGAGTCGGCGACGTGGATCGTCTCTTCGTGATGCTCGAATTCGCGCGGGCCGTCGGGAGTGAGATATTTGTTCCTGTCGTTGGGATCGACGTCGACGAGTACGACATCGACCCAGTCTCCTTCGCTGTTGGTGAAACCCCAGGCGACGTGCCCGTTGCTGCCGACGATGACGCCGGGCGTACCGGGAAGCGACACGCCCGTGATCTGATGTTCCTTGGCAGGATCGTTTGGTTCGTTCCAGGCGAGTGATGCGCGATACCAGATGTGCGGCACGCGAATGCCCAGGTGCATATCGTCGGCGATCATCGCGCGGCCGTCGGCCGTACGCTTGCCGGAAACGGCCCAGTTATTACTGCCCAAGTGAACGTGGGCTTCGGGGGGGAGCGTGCCGCGCGGCTGCAGATAGGCGACCGCGTCGGTGTCGAGCTTGCGCGTGTCGAAAACTTCCGGTCCGGGGATGGGGGGCGCTTCGAACGCCTCGCCGTGGATCGGCGCGTCCCATTCGGTGCCGCGCGGCGCGAGAAACTCGGCCAGCGGGTGAGGTAGCACGTTATACAACATGCCGAGCGTCGCTTCGTCCCGATAATCCTCGCCTTGCAGGTCGATATACATCGAGAACATGACCAGGGCGCAGTCCTCGGGCTGCCAGGGCGCCGGTTCGATGCCCATCAGCAAATACTCGAACGGTGGTGCTCCCAACGATTTCAGACCCGCGTTCACACCGGCGGTGTAGCGCTCGATAGAACGCTGCTCGTCGGAGTTGGCCTTGGCGAGTACGCCTTTAGCGACGTTGCGAAAGCGGTGGATGCGCACCTTGCGATCGTTTTCGACGAGCTTGGGTCCGATCAATTCGGCCAGTTCCCCTGCCGAGTTGCGCCGCAGCAGGTCCATCTGGAAATAACGTTCCTGAGCATGCACAAAGCCCAGCGCAAAGGCGACGTCGTCCCGGCTGGCGGCGCGGATCGTGGGGATACCGCGATTGTCACGTTCGACGGTCACCGGGCCGGACAATCCGTCGATGGCAACTTCGCCGTCGAGCTGTGCCAGACTGGCCGCGACCTGTCGATGAGTCCACCAACCGGCCCCCAGCACGACGACAAAGGCGACGATCACCAACACGGCCAAGATCCGCAAAATGCGTTTGCGCATAGATAGCATCAACCTGGCCCGGGCAAGGCCACATAAAAAGGGAGGGAAAGCGCGCGATACGGGACGAATGCCGTATTCTCAGCCAGCGGCGAGAAGGCCGCAAGTGGCGGTGCGCTTGTCGAAAGCCCGGCGGACTTGTCGTATAACGGCGACCGCGTCAGGCGCTGCGCTGGACACGGCTACTCGCCATACCCGTTGGGGTGTGTGCGGTGCCATTGCCAGGCCGTGGCGACGATCTGTTCGAGATCGTTGTAGGCGGGTTGCCAATCGAGTTCGCGCCGGGCGCGGGTGGCGTCGGCGATCAGTTCCGGCGGATCGCCAGGGCGGCGCGGGCCGACGACGGCCGGAATCTTGTGCCCCGTTACGCGCCGGCAAGCGTCGATCACCTCACGCACGCTGTAGCCACGGCCGATCCCCAGGTTGCATAAAATGCCGTGCCCGGGGCGTAAGCGTTCAAGCGCCTTGATATGGGCCGAGCCCAGGTCGTCGACGTGGATGTAGTCGCGGATGCAGGTGCCGTCGGGCGTGGGATAGTCTTCGCCGAAGATCGTGATCGATTCGCGCTGGCCGAGGGCAACCTGTAGTACGAGCGGTATCAAGTGCGATTCCGGTTTGTGGTCCTCGCCGATCTCGGCGTCGGCACTCGCGCCCGAGGCGTTGAAATATCGTAGCGCGGCGTAAGCAAAGCCGTAGGCTCGCGCGTAATCAGCCAAGGCGTGCTCGACCACCAGCTTCGTAAAGCCGTAAGGATTGATCGGTCGCTGCGGCGTGTCTTCGGCGATCGGCGTATGTTCGGGAGCGCCATACGTGGCCGTGGTGCTCGACAACACAATGCGAGTCACGCCGGCGGCGCGCATCGACTCGAGCAATGACAGACTCGAGGCCAGATTGTTTTGGTAATAAATCGCCGGGTTCGCGACCGATTCCCCCACGAGCGAGAAGGCGGCGAAGTGCATGACCGCCTCGATGTTCTTCTCGCGCAAGGTGCCTTCCAGGAGCGCGCGATCGTTCAGCTCGCCCACAATCAGCCGGCCGGTCGGGACGGCTTGCCGGTGGCCCAGGCAGAGATTGTCGTAGGACCAGACGTCGTGTCCGGCGCGCGCGAGCAACCGCACGGCGTGACTGCCGATGTATCCTGCTCCGCCGGTGACAAGTATCCGCATGGGCTCGCTAACTCCTGATGTGTACGGCGATGACTGGCCCTGCGATCCGGGCCAGTGATCATTCAACCCAACTATGGCCCGCTCTCCGAGGGTCGTCCAACCGCGGCGCCCGAGTCCCGCGATACGGTCCGATTGTTATGGGTTATAGCGAATGCGCGGACCACCGAATGAACGTTGTTACGCGCGGCGCGGACCGGTTATCGCGAGGGGCGACGGCCGGCACGTTTGGCCCTATACATGGCCTGGTCCGCCGTTTCGAGCAGATCTTGCGTTTCCGCCGCATCGTGCGCCACGGCCAGGCCGATGCTTGCCGTGACGATCAATTGCCCGTCGGCCAAGGCGATGGGGATGCGAATCTCGGTCGCGATACGTTCAACCATCTGCTCGACCTGCTGCTGCGAGCGGACCGCGTGCAGCAGGACGACGAATTCGTCACCGCCGTAGCGCACAACCAGGTCATCTTGCCGGACGCAGTTCAGTAACCGCTGAGCGATTTCGCGCAACACGCGGTCGCCGGTCAGGTGGCCGTGCGTGTCGTTGATGTCCTTGAATCGATCGACATCCAGAAACAGGATCGCCACCGGCGCAGGTTCGCTGCGCATCTGGCGCTCGATCGTTCGCAACCGCGATGCCAGGCGCGCCCGGCTGGGTAATTCGGTCAGCGGGTCGCGTGGATCGGGCTCGATCGCCGGCGGCACGATGACTTCCGGTGTCACGACTTCGCGCACCGCGGCCACCAACAGCGACTCACCTTCGCTGGCGACGCGCCGCCAGCGGATTTCGACTTCCAGGGCCTGCCCGTCCTTGGCGCGTTCGACGCCCCGCGCGGCCAGGGACGCCAGTTCGGCATCATCCTGATGCAACTCGACTGGATCAATTCCGGCGGATACCGCCACGACTTCATTCAGACGCATTCCGATCAGCTCTGCCACTTCATACCCTGTGCGCGTCGTGGCTGCGACGTTCGCAGCGCAAATGCACATGTCGTCGAGCGACACGAAGTAGACGGCATCGGTCGTCAAATTCAGCGCCGCGGCCAAGGCCGAATGAGAATTGCGCCAATGGATCCGCCCCAACGGTGCAGGGACGCTCGTCTCGACGCGCCCGGTGGCATCCGTTCGCTTTGATTCCGTTCGGCTGGGGGTCGCCACGGCCGAGGAGGGGCCGCGGCCAGTTTTCGATCCGCTAAATTTCATGCTTTGTCGCGCTGGTGGGGAGCATCAAGGTGTGATTTCGTACGCGATCTCGAGCAAGGTCAGGCGAGGGCTTCGACCTTGGCTTCGCTCGGGGCAGGTTGCTGCAGTGTGACTTCGTCATGTCGGGCGTCGACGATGCCGGCGGTGTCCAGAAAGACGCGGCGCATGTTTGTGAGGTGGCGTTCCCAAACGTACAGATCGAGGAACTTCTCGCGTCCCGCCTGTCCGAGGCGAACTCGCAGGGCCGGATCCTCGGCCAATTCCGCGATGCGATCTGCCACGGGGCTTGAGTCGCGCGGCTCGACCAGGAAGCCCGTCACTTCGTCATCGACGATCGTCGGAATTCCGCGCCAGCGCGTGGCCACGATCGGCAGGCCGTAGGCCATCGCCTCGAGCAGCACGACCGGGAACGCCTCGGATTCGTAGAACGTGGGCATCGAGAAGATATCGGCCCGCGCATAAGCGGCGAACTTTGCATCGCCGGTGAGCATGCCCAGGAATTTGACGCGATCCTCGACCCCTAGTTCTTTGACGCGTGCATGCACCCGATCGGCGAATTCCGGGCTGATGAACTGGCCCATGATCTCAACTTCGACCGGGACGCCGCGCTGGGCCAGTTGTGCCGCGGCTTCGATCAGGACCAGCACTCCCTTCGATTCGCGTAGCATCGCCACGAAGAGAACTCGCAGCGGGCGCTGCGTGCTGACCGGCGTCGTGTCCGTAATCGGGCCAGCGGGACAGGGATCGTCGATGCCGTTGGCGATCACGTATTCGCGATGGACGCGCAACTGTCGCGCGTCGTCGGGCGTTAGCTCCGAAAGGCGGATCCCAGCGTCGGCGTTGTAATACGCGCGCCGAAATAACCACCGCTGCCAGGCCGGCAGGCGCGGATACATTTCCGACAGCCCGCTGGCATGGAAGTGGAAGATCGTTTTCGCGAACAAGAAACGCGTGGGAAGCAGGATCGCGAAATCGCGGAACATGGTCACGCGGTTCGGTCCGGCGGGCGGGTAGTAAAGTATCTTCACGCCGCGGAAGATTCGCGCCCACCAGATGTGCGCGATGATCGGAAAAAGATTCAACACCTTTGTCCAACCAAAGCGGCCGACCTCATTGGCGTCGGTCGACAGCCGGATGCCGACATGATGCAGCTCGACGTCTGCAATGCCGCTATCGAGCAGCTTTTGCAGCATGATCGGCTGACCGAGATACGGCGGCGGCGTTTGACCAACAACCAGAACCTTAACCATAGACGTGTTCCTCACCATGAACGACGTTGTCGCTGTCGGGGATGATGATGGGGGACTTATTCTGGCTGGGTGCGGCCCGTTCTTGCGCGAGCGCCGCGCCGCCGGCCTCGGCCGCGATGTGATTACCGAGCATGCGGCGGCGCTTCGAGATCGCGAACTGCAGCGGACGCACGCTGACCGCGGATAGCGCCAGCAGGGCATAGCTGGTTGTGTACGTGGGATCTGTGCGGATGGCGCGCCAGAACAAGCGCCGCGCCAGGCCGCCGCGATCACGCATCGCTTGCTTGGCCCCATGAGCTGCGTAAGCGCAAGCCCGATCACGCGCCGAGAGTGCCATGAACTCGGGCATCTCGAGCACGCGGCGCTGCACCTCGAGCTCGGCGTCGAGGTTTTTGCGCGGGTCGGACGAGATTGTCATCCCCTTGTGAAAGCGATAGCAGGTCAAGGGCTCGTCAACGTATTGGAAGTTCGACCGTGCGGCCAACTGCCGCCACAGATCGTAATCCTCGCCGAATTCCATCCCTTCCTCGAAGCGAATGCCACGCAGTGCCGAGCGACGCACCATCGAACAGACCGTCAGGCAGCAGCGGCGGGCCAGCTCACCCAGGATGTGGCCGCTGGGACGAGGGCCGGGCATGCGATCGGCATAGAGCGCGATCAAGCGACCTTGCGAATCAATCAGTTTCGCATTGCCGTATACGACGTCGACGTCAGGCTGACGCTCGAGCACCGAGACGAATTCCTCGATGCAATTGGGCATCAGCAAATCGTCCGAGTCGAGAAACAGGACGGCGTCGCTCGTGGCTTCGCGGATGCCGGTATTGCGCGCCGCCGAGCGGCCGCGATTTGCCTGACGCAGCACGTGAACGGGCGCCCCGAAGCGCTCGAGCACAGCCGTCGTGTTGTCGGTCGAACCGTCGTCGATCACCAGGATCTCGTCCGGAACGCGCGTTTGCGAGAGCGCGCTTTCGATCGCTTCCACAACCAGATGGGCGCGATTGTACGTTGGGATGATGATGCTGACAGTCAGTCGTTTCTGGGCGGAGATTGACATGACAGGGTTTCCTTGGGCGTGCGTGCGAGTCACGCGGGGTGGTAGTTAAGATGCCGGGGTTCGTTCACTGAGACGTGTTCGGCCGCATGTTGCCCGCTTGTGCTCGCAGCCAGAACACCATAACCGCCTCCAATCAGGGCGAACAAAAGGTCGGTGTAGTAGATGTTGTAGAGAATCGTGTTATCTGTCGCACAACTGACCAGCAGCCCGCACCAGCCGAGAAAGGCGGCCACGAAGGCGCTGCGGGTTAAGCCGCGCGTGGTTTGCGTGCGACGATAGAGCACGACCAATTGCCAGAGCATGGTGGCGACGAAGATGAATTCGCCAATGATGCCCATTTCGAAGAAGACACGCAGATAGTCGTTGTGAACGTGGTTGATGTCTTCCCAGACCAGCGGGACGAAGTCGTACGCCGAACCGACCCCAGCGCCGAGCGCGGGATGAGTCCAGGCTTCCTTGTAGATTTCGGGCCAGGCCTCGAATCGTCCGGCACCGGCGTAATCTCCTTCGAAAGCTTCCGAGAGCTTACCGCTGCCGGACTCGAAGAATTTTTTCTGCACGATCGGCGTATAGAACAGACCAAGTCCCACCGCGGCCAGCGCGGCGGTGGCGGCGAAATTCGTCCATTTGCGGCGATACAGAGGGAACGCGACCGGCGCGATCAGTAGCGTCATTGTCGCCATGCGGCTTTGCGACAGAAGCGTCAACAGTACGCAGGCCGACCAGCCAGCAATGGGCCAAAACGTGCGACGTGGATAACCCGCAATATAGACGCAGCCGACCAGCGTCATCGTCAAAGCCGCTGGTCGAACGCGGGTCGAAATCCATTCCTCGTCGAAGCGACCCGAGAGGAACAGCATCGTAAACGCGGCCAGAAACAGAAACGTGATATTGAATGTCGAGAACAATCGTCGCAGATCATCGCGGGTGCGAATGACCGAAGCGGCGATCATGCCGACCAATACCGGCATGCACAATTGAATCGTCTCTTGCACGTTGCGCCGGCCGAGATTGTCGCACCACAGCAGCGTCATCCAAGCGTAGCCGCACCAGGCGAACCACGGCCACCAGGGCCTGAGATCGCCCCGGTGATCGTCCGAGGACCAGACGAACGGCAACAGCAGCAGGCCCACGGCAAACTGCGCCACCCATATCAAACCGGTGATGGTGAAGCCATCGTCCGAAGCTTTGAGTTCGAACGTGGACAGGCCAGCCAAGACCGGGGTTGCCAGGATGTACCAGATGCCGATTTTCTTAAAAACGTTCATAGCAAACTGCTTTGTTTAAGATCCGATGGATCGCGAATGCATTACTGGCATTCGCGCCAACTTTGGTAACGGTATAAAAGCGCCGCAGGAGTGCGGGCTGGGCCATATAGTCGCGAATAGCGGATGCGATCGCGCGTCCCCTGCCAGACGCGACGGAACAAAGTCGGCAGGAAGCGCAGATCGACCGTCCCCTCGCACACCTGGGTCGCGCCGCTCATGAAGCGCCGCTTGAAGCCTTCGGGCCCTTTGCCCAGGTCGATGCGCTTGATTCCCAGCGCCGGCAAGGCCCGAATCAGCTCGAACCATTGCAGCGTGCCTGGTGAGTATTGCGCCAACTCGACGTTGTAGGCGGGAAACCACGAGTGCAGCACATGGTTCGAGCGCAGGCAGAAATTGATCGCGGCGATCTTGCTGCCGGCGTAGAGGGTCGAAACCATGACGCCGAATTCTTTGCATGTATGCTCGAGCAGCACAGCGAACAAATCGCGCACCCAGTTGTAGGCGAACAGGTTTGGCGCGTTGGTACGAAGATATTGCTGTTCTTTCCAGCGGAAGCAGGTGGCGATCACGCCCAGATCGCGCGTGTCGAGTTCCAGCCGCAGCGGTCCTACCTCGCGTTCGATTTTTCGCTTGCGCTGGCCATATTCCGATCGTAGGCTGCGGCCGTTCTCGCGGGCTTGCATGTAACCGTCGAAGCCGGCGCTGAGATCGATAAACGGGGACTCGGCCCCTCGCCACACAAAAGGACTGTAGGCGCCGTTTTCGACCAACAAATGATCGAAATGCCAGGCCGACAAGCGGCAGGCACGCACCACCTCGGCCGGCTCGTAGCGAAATCCGGGATGCGCGATCATTGCCTGAAAGTCCGATAGCCGTCCGGCAACGGGCCGGCCCACGCGCCGCTTGCGCTGATAGGGGAAAAAGCCGATGGGTTGCTGCTGGTTTTCGAGCACCGCGACTTCGACGTCTTCTCGCACTTCGGCCACGGCTTGCGTGAACTCAGGCCGCAAAAACGGACTATCGAGCGCAGGGTTTGCGCATTGCATAGCGGCCCACGTCGTGACCTCGTGGGTTGCCAGCGCAAGTGGATTAGCATTGCGAATTTTCATTTTGAGCCCGAACTGCTCAGGGTGAAAATCGTGTCGAGTTTCGTACGTTATCTTCAAGCGCCGGCCGGTTGTGCCGGCATGCTGCGTAAAATTCCGACCAGTTTCATAGCGCGTGCCAGGGTGCCGACGGTCACCCCCATCACCGAAGCCTGCGCCGCCCCCAGCGCGCCATAGCGCGGCACGAGGATCGCTGCGGCGACCATCGTGATCGTGAACATGCAGATGTCGATGACGAAATTATTTTTCTGACGACCGATTACCAGCAGCCCCTGGGCGGCGATCATTCCCAAGCTGCCAGCCAATACGTTGACCGCGAGTGTTGCGACCAGCAGACCAGTCCCCCGAAATTCAGCGCCGTAGACAAACACCGGTATCCGATCGCCGGTGATGAAAATGATCGTGCCGAAGGTACCAATAGCGGCGATAAACAAGATTGCCATCACCAATAGCACGCGGCTCAAGCCGTGCGCACCGCGCGTGGCAAATGCTTCGGCGGCTCGCGGCATCAGGAAGTTGCTACCACCGAGGACCAACACATTGGTCACGCCGACGAGCGTGGCGGAAGCGCCGAATAGGCCAGCCGCCGCGGCACCGGCCGCGGAATCGACGATCCACGGCATGATGAAAGGAATCGTGTTGGTCAGCATGAAGCTGGCCAGCGACCAGCGCGCGATCGGCCACGTATGACGCAGATCCTCGAGTGCTCGCGTTGGACGCGGCGGGCGCGATTGCCAATTGCTGGCGATCCAGCCCAGGCTCGCCACGGCGCAGCCGGCTGCCATGACAGCGAAAATTCCGAAAAGTGTGAGCTGATGAAAGTAAGCGAGTAGTCCCAGCCCGGCGATTTGCACGGTCGAACTCGTGGCATCGATCGCCACGGCGGTCGGCAAGCGCAAGCGGGCGAATGCGAAGCGCCGCAGACACTCGCGCAACAGCAAGAGCGGCAGGGCGAAGGTCAACGCTTGCAGCCCGCTGGTCAGATGAGCATCTCCGGCGAACGACGAGTAACCAAGCGCCGCGAGAATGCCCAGCAGGCAGATTCCGCTCCACGACAGGTAATAGGTCCAAGTGCTCGAGGCGAACTCAGCCAGATCGCGACCGTGCCGCCGGGGCGAGAGGATGGCAAAGGGATTCGAGATCATGCATTCCTGCAGACCGATCGCCACGTAGACGATCGTCATCGTCAGGTAATATATTCCCAACACGTCGGGTGACGTAGCGCGGCCGACAATCACGGCGGTCACGAAGCTGGTGCCGCTGTAGATTCCCTGATCGATGATCGACATCAGGGCTTTGGCGGTATCGGATCGCCGGCCGACGTTAGAGCGGGCGCGCGAGTGTGTCGCAGGGCGGTCGAGAACTTCGACCGTCGTCAACACATTCGACGTTTCCACTGTTTCAGCCTGCATGGCGAACAAATTACCTGTCTGCGGGTCATGGACCGTTTGGCTCAACATCATGCTGTGAGGAAGGTCAGTCGCACCCGACCAGTTCTTGCTCGGCCGGCACTTCGACGGGTGACGCGGGGAGCGGGGCATCAACATGTTCGGCGGGCGCGGTGCTCTGCACCTTGCCACGACCAAACGTGCGGATCGTATGCGTGATCTCCGTGTACCAACCCCCGAGCTTGCCGGCCAAAGTTGCCGCCGTGTCATGCGACTCGACGCTGAATCGTCCCCAGCCAAGCGGATTGCTTGCCAGGTCGATCAAGCCCGGCACCGTCGTTAGTGCTGACGGAATATCGAGCTCGCGCACAATGTCCAGCATCTCTTGGTCGTGAATGCCATGCGGGAAGGCCAGCACCGGATGGCGCACGCCGAACTGCTCGTGCAGCATGTCGATGCTGGCTTGCATGTCGCGGCGGAAATCTTCGGGTCGGCCGAGAAACTTTTGATGCGTATGCGTGTGAGTGCCTAGCTCGATCATGCCGCTGTCGAGTAGTTTGCCGCATTCCGACGCGCTCAGAGGGCGCCAGGCGGTCACGGGAACGCCGCGCTGACCGCGAGATTTCCAATCGTCGAAGGGGAACGGTTCCGACTGATCAACGAACGCCGTGGCCAGGAAGATCGTGGCCGGTACGCCCAGCTTTTCGAGGACCGGCAGCGCATCGGTGAAATTGTTCTCGTAGCCGTCGTCGAAGGTGACGGCGAACACGCCCGCGGGAATCTTGACGCCGGCAGCCCGCGCTTGCAGCAAGTCTGACAAGGACCACGGCTGGAATCCTCGCCGTAGGAGCCCCGCGAGTTGCTTTTCGAGCTGCGCGGGGGTGATGTTCCAGGTCGGCGCGGGGAAGCCGGAGACGTTCTCCGTCACGCGGTGGTACGTCAGGATGCCGAAACCATTGCCGGGCCGACGTCCGCGCGTTGCTTGCAATGCTGCGGCAGCGCGGCCGATTCCCCACACCGCGGCCTCGCGGGCCAACAGCTTTGGCCGGATCGTGCTGCGCGGTTGCAAGGGGTGCGGCGCTGTCTGCTGGGCGTTTGCCGTGTCGTTCAGCACCTCGCGATAAACAATCGCAGTTTGCCGGCCCAGGTTGTCCCAAAGGTATTTCTTTGCTCGCGCGTAAGCCGCATTCCCTAGACGGGAACGGAGAGCATAATTGCCGCCGAACTCGACCAAGGCCGTGGCCATGTCGGCAACGACCTTGCGCGGCGTGCTAAGGGCGATCTTGATGCCGCACTCGGGTGTGACGATATCCCGGGCGCCTTGATGATCGAGGCAGATCACCGGCACTCCGGCTCCCATCGCTTCGAGCATCACCGTGCCCGAGTTGTCGCGCAAGCTGGTGAACACGAAGACGTCGGCCCAATCGTATTGCTGGCGCGCTTGAGCGTGAGGAAGCCAACCAGCCCATTCGATATGAGCATTGACGCCCAGTCGTTCGGCCAGTTGCTTCCATTGGGCCTCGAGCGGACCGCCGCCGACAACGCGAAGGACATAACGGAAATCGGCGGGTAGTTGCGCGAGGGCCTTGAGAAGCAATGTCAGCGCTTTGCGTGAAACGAACTGTCCGGACCAGAGGATCCGCAACGGTTCGTCTCCGCTGCGCGCGGGACGCGGTTGCTCGGCGACCGAGGCGATGCCGACGTCCAGAAGCTCGTGAGGCAGCACGCCGCGGCCCTGGTAGAACCGTTGGCAGGCCGTGGAATTGGCGGCCAGTATGGCTTTCGCGCGCCGCGCGGCTCGGCGGCCGCGCAGGCTGCAGTGCAATTGGAACGAATTGGCGATGCTACGCACCCCTTCGGTGAGTGCGCCGCGCAGGCCAGCTTCGCTGAGGAATCGCCACGGATAGTTGTGCAATCCGCCGATTGGTCCCCAGACGAACGGAGCATCGAGCTGCCACAGATACCCCGGCTCGCGAAATCCGGTGTTCGTGACATGGTGGATCAGATCGAACGGTCGTGTGGCCTGCAATTCCTGGGCGCGCTTCAGCACATCACGCTGCCAGTCGTGGTAGGCCAGCCACAAGCGCCCGCCCACGTGGACCGGATGCTTGTCGAAAGCCGCACAGGGGACGAATTCAAAGTGCAGATTCGGAATCGGCTCGTGCGCGGCCAGGTAATCGCGAATCTCGTATTCTTGCGGTCCTCCGTGCGTGATGACCCACGTGTCGTAGCGGAGGGCCGCTTGCAGTGCGCGGTTCCAGCCATTGGCCCATTCCGAGCCGTGCTTGGGACTGCACTCGAACGCGACCAGCAGCAAACGCGGCCGCGCAGTGTCAGTGTTGTCGCTCATCGTTAGCTCCAGATCAGGCCGCGGCGCAGATGCCAATCAGCAAGCACCCTTGCGAAGCATGACCGCAGGGAGCGTCTGAGCGATCAATTTCGCGTCCTTGACCAGCGACCGCGATTGGATATATCGCACGTCCATGCGAGCCCAATCATCGAACGAGACTCTCGAGCGCCCCTCGATCTGCCAAATACAGGTCAAACCGGGTGTGACATCCAAACGTCGTTGTTGCCAAGGCAAGCAACGTTCCGACTCGTCGCACGGCAGAGGGCGCGGACCCACCAGCGACATGTCCCCCAGCACGACGTTGATCAATTGCGGTAATTCGTCGATGCTCGTCTTGCGCAAAAAGCTTCCCAGCCGCGTGATCCGCGGATCGTTCTTCATCTTGAACGCCGGACCCTTCTGCTCGCTGAACCTGCGCAGCGCCTGCTTCTTGGCCTCGGCATCGACGCACATCGTGCGAAATTTGTAGATCTTGAACGGCCGCCCTCCCAGCCCGTGACGCATCTGCGTGAAGAACACCGGACCCGGTGACGTCACCTTGATGGCAATCGCGGCTACGGCCAGCAGCGGCGACAGGATCAGCAGTGCCGAGGCCGCGCCAACCAGGTCGATGGTTCGCTTCCAGCTGGGCATGGACTGTTCAAAAAAAAATTGAATGGCCTGTGCCGCCCGCGGGTCATCGTCGTCGGCGCCGACGGGTGCGAACTCGTCGTTGCCACGTCCGGAAGTCTCGCCTTCACGGCGGTCCGTCTGCGGGTTCTGGTCATCGGGCCGACTGATACGCCCGGCCGGGTGGACATAAACGTCGCACTGCGGACGCGGCTTGTTGTTCGGCAGCTTCGAGCAGATATCGTCGGCCACGCGCCAGGCGCCTCCGGCCGATGTTTCCGGCAAGACCACACCGATGCAGTGCGGCCCCAACATGCCAACGTCGTCGGTCGTGCGGATACGCTCCTGCGCGATGCGGCCTAACTCGGCCAGGTAGGCGTTGTCGGTCGTTTCGCTGCAGGTGAAGGTCACCAGCGTGAACATCGTATTCCCGCGATCGGCGCGCATCCGCTCGCGATCGAGGATGTTGCGCATCCGTTCGATGGAGTTAAGGAACTCGAGCGACGACAGGCCCGCCTCTCCGCGGAGAAACGTCGTTACTTTTTTTAGAAAACGGATCATCTTCCTAAAGTTCCGCAAAAAGGTGGCGAAGTGGTTTACAGCCTGTCGTACAACCATTCAGGAATGTGCTGAGGCCTTTTGTTGAGAATGACTCCCAGCAGGTTCGCCTGGGCCTGCTGCAGACTCTTCGTGGCACGCTGTGCCGATTCGAAGCGAGTTTGTTCGGCTTCGACGACCAGCACGACGCCGGCGAGCAATCCGGCCATGGCCAAGGCCAGGCTGGAGTCAGTCGCGGGCGGCAGATCGACGATGACCAAACCGTATTCGTCGTTCAGGTCGCGCAGTAGTTGCGTCATCCGCGGCCGATCGAACGGCAACGGCTTCAGTTGCTCGGCGTCGCGGCACGACAAGAGCGACAGGTTCTCATAACGCGAAGGGACGATGCCCGACGAGTCCGAGTCGGTCGCCGTGGCAGCGTCGTAAATGCCGAGCTGGCGCCAGGCACGCAGGGTACCCGCCCGCCCGGCGTCGGTAGTATTCATGTCCAACAGCAGCACGCGTTGCGGCGACAGGCTGGCCGCGGTGAGCGCCATTTCGGCGGCCACGGTGCTGACGCC